>JAUIMJ010000015.1 GCA_030433295.1 bacterium
AGTGGACCCACTGGCTCTGGTAAGTCCACAACCCTCTATTCAGCGATTCAAAGCATAAAACATGGTGATTCCACCATAGTCACCGTTGAGGATCCCATTGAGTACAGCCTGCAGGGTATCACTCAAATTCAGGTAAATTCCAAGATAGGGATGACCTTTGCGTCCAGTCTGCGTACTATCCTTCGTCAGGATCCCGATGTCATCCTACTTGGTGAGATACGGGATCAGGAGACTGCAGAGATCGCCTTCCAGGCGGCGCAGACGGGTCATTTGGTTCTCACTACCCTACATACCAACTCGGCACCTGCCGCTATCACGCGTTTAGTCGATCTTGGTATTGAACCATACCTTATTGCGCCTTCTCTGGGTGCGGTGATGGCCCAGCGACTTTTGCGAAAACTCTGCGACTCCTGTGCAAAACCTGCGAGTGACAAAGAGCGCGATGAGTTCGAGAGTATTTCAGGTATCTCTTCGTCTCGCCTGAGGCGGAGCATTGGCTGTAAGGAATGTCACAAGACCGGTTTTCGAGGGCGTATTGGAGTGTACTCGCTTCTCGTGGTCGACAAGGACATTCGCGAACGTATCAGACAGGGTGCAAGTGAGGAAGAGATCGCAAAAGCCGCTTCCCGTGAGGGGATGTTGTCGCTGTTTGAGTCGGGCCTGCGTCTGGTTGAGCAGGGCATTACGACCGTCGATGAGCTTGAGCGTGTAATCGGCGTCGGAAGCAGGAAGGAGTATACGCCCAAGCGCTCTAAAAAGTCTCTACCGGAAAATACAAAGGAGACACCCGTAGAAAAGGAAAAGTCTTCAGATTTTTCGTCATTCGAAGACCTGCGCGATTCATTTGTTGTTTCCGATGAAACACTGAGTGTGCAGGACGCTTCAGAGTTTGAATCTGAAGTGGACCTTGTCGATCTTGATTCATCCTCACAACACAGCGCAGGCTCAATTACCGATCTCGCTGCCAGTCATCATGGGATTTCTTCCTTGGGCGTTGATTTGATGCCCAAGGTTCTTTTTGTCGATGACGACTCAGGGGTTCGTGCCGTGATGGTGCGAGCTTTGCGTAAGGCAAATTTTGAGGTCCGTGAGGCGCAAGACGGAATCGATGCGATTGAAAAGCTTCGTGAGTTCAGTCCCGATGTTGTGGTGAGTGATCTGGTTATGCCGGGCCTTGATGGCAAGGGCTTTGTTGAGAAGCTTCGAACCATGCCCGAGCATAAAGAACTTCCGGTGATTGTGCTCACCGGCTCGGATACGGAAGAGAATGAAGTTCTACTCCTGAAGGCGGGTGCGAACGACTTTGTGAGCAAGGGCTCCTCACCGGCAGTGGTGATAGCACGCATCAATCGTTTACTTGATTCCTGAGCTCTCGTCCTTCCTCTGTTCCTCGTTGCGAAGTCGGGGTTGTGAAGTCGGGGTTCTGAAGTTGAGGCTTGTGACGTCCCAGGCTTAGCTTTTTCCTCGTTAATGCAGTCGCTTACCTGATTTTTTTTAGAACATTTGATGCTACGCCTGCACGTCTGCCCTGCATAACATGTGTGGTGGGTTTCACCTGTGTTTAAAGCGTAGGTGCCTGAATTTATTGATATTAATTCTTTGGGTTCGGACTTACTCAGCGAGGTGGTTTTAGAGCCTTTTCGCCACAGGGTAGCGAAAAGGCATAGGATCGCGGACTTAGGTGCCCGCGGGAAAAGAAAAGCTAGAGCAGTCTTAGGATGACGCTGCACTGAGATTATCCAAAGATTGTTCTGCGTGTAGCAGGAGTTTTAAGGTTATGAGTCGAGGAGTCGAAAAAGCCCAGGTTTCGGGTGACGAGCTGAAGGTTGAAGTTGATGCCTCAACCGAACAGCAGTACGTGACGGTGTGCGGTATCAAAATCCGTCTTGCTAAGCCCTACGAGCTCAATTTCGAATGGATCGGTAACAAACCTGTTTTGAACCAGTTGCGAGCTTCCTGGTTTTGTAGCCGTGAAGGCGAGAAGCCAATGAACCCACGTCTTGTAGGTAAGCCAGGGGTGGGGAAGACTGCTCTCGGTTATGCTGCCGGAAAGTCGCTGGGGCTTCCCTGTTATTTCTTCCAGGGAACAGCAGACACCAAGCCCGATGATTTGTTGATTACCCCCTTAGTTGTTGAAACCTCCAAGGATCATTCAAAAGTAGAGTATGTAGCAAGTACCGTGATCACCGCGATGATTGTTGGCGGTGTCTGTATCCTTGATGAAGGAAACAGAATGCAAGAGAAAGCCTGGGCGTCACTGGCTCCCTTGCTTGATTCTCGAAGGTATATCGAGTCGATCTCTGTCGGACTTTTGCTCAAGGCTCATCCCAATTTTCGCTTTGTTGCGACGATGAACGATGACTCATCGTGCTTTGATCTGCCGGAATACATCCAATCCCGATTACATCCTTATATCGGTCTTGACTTCCCAGATCGCTCAGAGGAGCGGAAGATTCTGGAGGTGAATCTCCCCCATACCGATCCGACTGTTCTGGATTACGTGGCAAACTTCCTTGAAGTCTCACGAAGAGAAGGAGAGGACTACACACCGCGCGACGGTATTCATATCGCTAACTATGCCGGGAAGATGGTCGACTATGAGGGTCACAACGGAAGAGACCTGGACCCAGGAGAGTCGGTTGTTCTGGCGGTTGAGCAGATTCTTGGAATACGCCAGGCACGCTACATGAAGCAGATACTGTGGCGGGAACGAGCAGCATAGTGCTCTGAAGCGCTGAAATACTTAAGAAAAAGTCTGTTTTTGACGACTGAAATAGTAGCGGCTCACGTTGCTCTTCGCAGCCTGCCGCTGCGCCTGCCAATTGTTAGCGATGTAACCGTCAGTGAGTAAAGCCTTGAGCGAATATCGATCGGCTGAAATTCCTCCTCCTTCACCTAATGGTTTCCTTCGAGTTACTGCAATAATTTTTCTTCTGCTTGTAGCCGCCTCCCTTGGCATAGCTGCGATTTGGTCTCCGCAAACATTGTACGCGCACCTGGAGCATGCAGGTGGGATGAAAGAAGTCTCTGCGGTGACAACAGCAGGAGAACTCTCGCGTTGGGATATTCGAATGCTGGCCTATCAAACAGGACGCTACTATGGTGTGGAGCCTGAGTTGGTGACATCGGTTATTGCCGTTGAGTCAAACTACAAAGTTGACGCGCGCTCGCGCGCCGGCGCTCTTGGTTTAATGCAACTCATGCCCGCAACGGCCAAAATTCTAAATATCTCAGATCCGCTGAATGCCACTCAAAATGTAGATGGTGGAACGCGATACCTCAAACATCTGTTAGAGCGCTACAAAGGTGATAAGCGATTAGCCTTAGCCGCCTATAATGCCGGTCCCAGGGCCGTCAAACGATACCGGGGCGTCCCTCCATTCAGAGAGACCCGTAGATATGTTAAGCGAGTGCTTGCCCTCTATGCGAAAGAAAAAGAGCGTCGAGGGATTTCTGTGCGCGAGGTCAATGAAGAGGATGAGGCCGCGCATTCAAGGCAGCTGCACGGTCTGCGCTGAGAATTCTCTCTGTTCTTCTCCGGCATTTATATGATCGGTGGCATTACCTGAAAACTGAGATGGTACTATTTTTGCCTTAATTCCGGTGTGGCGCTTGCTTCGGCTCTTGTTGTGAGCCTGCAAATGTCGCTTACTCTTTGAAAATGCAAGGAAAGATCGAGAATATGCTGTGGTCAGTATGCCCGCCGCTATGCAAAAATGAGCCATGTTTAACACCTTATACATAATCTGGTTTCTCTTTCCCCTCTGCTTCATCTGCCTGGTGCTGTGGTCGCTCATGAAGCCGATCTTTGGTGTCAAAGGTAAGGAAGATACGGGTCACTATTTCAAGCAGTCTATTTTTTGTTTGCTGGGCTTCGGAATCGCTGTTGCCATCGATAGCTGGGAGCCCTTCGATGCCACCATTGATGCGATCAGCATGGGCTACATCGATATAAGTATTGCGCGCTTTCTGCTGTACCCCGCAGTGCTTGTTTCCGGTGCGATATTGCATGGGAAGTTCTTTGGCACCGACGGTCGAGTGCGGCATCAAAACCGGGGTAGTCGCTAGCTCTTTTGCCGCGTCTCTATGACTTCTTTCTGTTGCCGATGCGTGGTATGTTGCCACTCGCGAGGCGTCCAACCTTACGTTTCACTAATTTTGAGAATGATTGTCAGGTTCAAACCTGTATTGGAGATCGGTGCGGGGACTATGCAGGCCCAGATTAAGACTACGGAAAATACCGAAACAGACACCTTGAGTGGTCGGTCCCTCAGTGAGCGTGTGGCCGGTGCCAGAAAGCGCTATGAGGAGTTGAAAGCCCTGGCTCTTTCCCTCGATATGTCCCGTGGAAAGCCCGCACCTGAACAGCTCGATCTTTCCGATGGGCTACTGAATTGTATCAGCTCCGGGGTTACCGACAATGGTCTTGATTGTCGGAACTACGGCGGTCTGGAGGGAATTCCCTCTGCTCGCGCTCTGTTTGCGGAGTTTCTTGATGTCCCCCAGGAGGCAGTTCTTATTGGTGGTAACTCCAGTCTCTGGCTGATGCATAATACCATCGCCCATGCGCTATCTCATGGATTTGTCGAGAGTCCGTCACCCTGGTCTCGCATGGAGACGGTAAAGTCTCTCTGTCCGGTGCCCGGCTACGATCGCCATTTTAAAATCTGTGAGCATTATGGAATTGAAATGGTTCCGGTTGCTATGGATGACGATGGTCCGGATATGGACGAAGTTGAACGTTTACTCGCTGAAGACGAGACTATTCGTTCGATGTGGATTGTGCCTCGATACGGTAATCCTACAGGTGTGACGCTATCGGATAGTGTAGTAGAGCGCCTCGCGCGAATGGAGGTGAAGGCAGCGGATTTCAAAATTATCTACGATGATGCGTACGCCGTGCATCATCTTGATGACTCTCCACCGAAGCTAAAAAGCATTTTCCAAAGTTGTATAGACGCGGGTAATCCGGAGCGTGCGGTCCTGTTTGGCAGTACCTCAAAAGTTACTTACGCTGGTGCGGGTATTTCCATGATGGCAGGGGGACCAAAGTTTCTCGACTGGATGAAGGCTCATATGCAGATCCAGCATATCGGCCCCGATAAGGTAAATATGCTGCGCCATGTAGAATTCTTTAAAGATATGGTTGGAGTTACTGATCATATGAAGAAGCATGCAGCGCTGATTCGGCCAAAGTTCGAGGCGGTATACCAGGCGTTTGAGTCTGAGCTTTCCGATACTGGTTTTGCTTCCTGGACCGAGCCAAAGGGGGGATATTTTATCTCTCTTGATACGCTTGAAGGCTGTGCGAAGCGGGTGGTTGCTCTTGCGAAAGAAGCGGGAGTTACCCTGACGGGCGCGGGCGCTACCTTTCCCCACGGAAAGGATCCCCTCGATAGAAATATTCGGATAGCGCCCACCTTTCCAAGCCTGGAAGATGTGCAGCAAGCGATGCAGGTAGTCGCACTTTGTGTGACCATCGCCTGCGGTGAAAAGCTGTTATCTGAAGAGAGTCAATAAAACGGGCCCCGATTCTGCATTGAGCCCCCAATTCTGAATGGGCCTCAATTTTGAATGGGTAAGGAGCGGATGAATCCGCTCCTTGATGACGCGTCGACACTTCAAGGGTACGGATTTCGAGAAGCTTTGCTATTCTCCGGGAACCGGTGCGTATTGTTCTAATACGTCAGTTTTTCGCGGGTCATCGTCAATCAGAAGTGGCTGGCGATCGAGCTGTATGTCGCGTTGTAGTTTGATGAGTGCGTCGAGAACTGTTTCCGGCCGCGGCGGGCACCCCGGAATATACATGTCCACAGGGACGATTTTATCCACCCCAGCAACCGTGGCGTAATTGTCGTAAAAGCCACCGGAAGAAGCACAAGCGCCGAAGGCAATGACCCACTTAGGATCAGTCATCTGCTCATACACTCGTTTGAGCACTGGTGCCTGCTTGTGAGTGATGGTTCCCACCACCCAGAGTAAGTCTGCTTGTCGTGGCGTAAAGCGAGGCAAGGCCGCACCAAAACGGTCAGTGTCGTAATGACTACAGGAAACCGCCATAAACTCCATCCCGCAACAGGCGGTCACAAAGGGATAGGAGAACAGAGAATACTTTCTGCACCAACCGATGGCAGCATCGAGTTTAGTGGTGATGTAGGTTTCGTCGTTTTTAAACATTCTGCTTCTTTCGCTAGGTTTTACTATACAGTCGCTGCCCACCACATCCCGGGGAGAAACGAAACGGCAAATCAGTTTTACAACTACTGCTCGCCTGGCGCACGGCCGAAAGACCACTGTCCCCAGGGACGATATCGCTTACATGATACCACAGAACATGTCAGGCGGAGGAAATACTGGCAGCCGGCCCGATTGTCGTGCAATACTTTGGGCATGTCAATAGAGCTAAGTGTCTGATTCCCAATGAAATTTACCCGTATCTCTTTTCACGACTCTACTTTGGCCTGATGCCTATGGCAGACAAAAGCAGAATGCGAGTCCTCCTCCTCCTTGCAAGCCATATCGCAGGAATTGTACTCCTTTTCTGTATCGTTCGCCGTCCACTCACAGAGGGCACCATGGGACCGGCCTTCCAGAGCTTTGCCTGGAAGCAAATGGGTTCCCTGCGAATCTTTGCGCTCGTTCAGGTATTCTGGGCAGCTGCTTTCTTCTGGCTTCACGGTATGGGTGGTGCCTTGCTGCGAGAACGCCGAAGCTGGATCTACATACTGTTCTCTGTGCTCTGCTCCTTTGCCTATCTCGTACTTGACCCCTGGGATGTGGCCGATCAAAAACGTATGCTGCTGCGGGGAACAACTCAGTTTGCCTTTGCCGTCTTCCTCTGGCACTGGCTTTGTGTCCGCTTCACCCGGGACTCCTGGCGTAGTTTCTTTTTGACATGTATCGCCTTTCTTTTGTCGTCGGCCTTGTTTGTCGTTGTTCTGCGGCTCCTCACGCATGATACCTGGTCTGCTGCGATTAGCGTTTCGCTCTCCGATGCACTGCTCTACTGTATTGTTTCGACTGCGGCAGCCTTACTTATTGAATCGAAGTTTGCGGCGAGAGTCCCTGATGCTTTGATTGTTTTCGGAGAACTCGGCAACACTCATCGTGCATACCTGCGAAGTCTTTTCCTAGCGGGACTCGTGTACACTCTGGTCGGAATCTGCCTCGCCGGCCCTGACTCCCTCTTATGGTCGCTACTTGCTCCGGTAATCCCGATTCTTGCGGCAGTATACGCATCGTATCGTTGGTTTTCTTTGTCGGGGCAGGCCGTTGACATACCCGGGCTTCTTATCGCTAAGCGACCCGAACTATTTCTTGGGATATTTTTTCAGTATCTAAGCATCATTCTGCTGCTTAGTATCTGGCTGAGTCTTCGCAGGTCCCCCAGCTATCTGCGGTATGGGCTCAGTCATGTTGCTCTATTTGCCTACTGGAGTCCTTCCTGGTGGCTTTTAGCGAAGCTGTAACAGCCTTATGTCACTTGTTCCCCTGGTGCCTCAAAGGGGTAAAAGAGCATTTTCCTGGTCTCGTATATGGAAGCACTTTTAATCCGAGTAATTCGCGATCCGAAAGTTCGATGAATCTCTTCTTGTATCTTAATAATGTGGTTTGATTCTTCGACTTCGACCCCCAGAACAAAATCCCAGGGGCCAAGCGTTTCAAAAAGCGCATCGATGTTTACATGCTTCCGGCAGAATGAACGCATTTGTTTTCGAAGAGAATCATCAACACCACTTGTGAAAATACGTAAATAAAATAGCTGTATTCCAAGCTCGGTGACATTTGTCTGATAGATGAAGTTTTTCACTACTCCCTGCTCTCGCAACTGTTTCAGTCGATACTCAAATGTAGAGTGAGGGATATTCAGTTTTTGAGAGATAAAGCTTCTTGATTTTTCCGGTTCCCTTGAAATCGCAGTAAGTATTCTTTGATCAATGTCATCAATAGTTATCGGTATCGCGGTATCCGCTGAGAGAAGGCTGTCATTTAGCTTACTCATCGGATAGAGGTGCTTCATTCGATACCGTTCGAAATACTGGCGTGTAACAACAACCTTCTCCAGGAACAGGGGTCCCGCCAGGCGTATCAGCTCGTCGATAAAATCAGAAACTTCGCTTGAGTGTCGTACACACAATGCGAGACCGATTCCAAGGTCTCCGGTGAGTTCACGTAGCCAACAAACTTTTGCTGAGGCGGCAATCGTATCCAACAACCACTGTTTTCTAGAGCCGAGGCTTGCGTCTACCTCAAAGTATATTTCCACCGTCCGATACCCGAGCCTATGGCAGTCAATAAACACCGCCTGGCTGATCAGTTTCTGTGACTTCAACTTTTCAAGGGTATAGCGCACGGTGGAGGGCTTGAAGCCGCAGCGATGAGCAAGTTCGCTGACAGAAGCATCTGCATTGAACTGGGCGAAATGCAGGATTTTTCTCTCGCGGTCCAGTAGGCGCATAGACGAAATATGAAAAACTTACAATGTAAGACCAAACAATTCGTAAATTCTGACACAATTATGAATTAATCTATCGGAAATGTCAATTACTAGAGGAATTTACACGTTTTTCGACACGCGTGCCGTCCTCTTTCTCTTTTTAAATTCCAGTAGATGTTGGTTTCTCCTGACCCGGGAGCCGTATGCGTTTATGCGTACGGTGTCCCGGGTCTCGAGGAATCGGAGACAGGATTTTCTACACAAGGGGTTTAACCGGGAGAACAACGAAGATGTTGACGTTTTTTGGAGACTACCAGCGGGCATTGACTCAATTTTCCGACGTCTGTCAGGCAGGTTTCCCTGCCCTCAGCGTAGGAAGGTATCGTAAAGTCGGTGTCGAGATTGAGGGATTCTTCGCTTGGAAAAATACGGCGGCGCCAGCCCCCGTTTCCACCGATGTTCGAGCTGTGGATCCCAAGGTGGGAACCGAGTTCGAGAAGTTTTGCTGGGAGGACGATTTTGGTCCGTACGAGTATCGCGAGGGCGTCTTCGGGATGCTGCATGCCGATGCGCGAACAATAGATCTGAAGGTGCGAACCGCGGCGACGGGATTATCGGAGAATCTCGGGGTGCTCTATGGGGGCACTCTATTCACTGCGGACGAAGCGTACTTCAGCCCATACTCGCTCATGAAGGGGGCCGGGGTTCCGGATTTGATTACGCTCAAGCCGGGTGAGCAACCCACTCGTTATCAACAGTTATGGTACACCTGCACGGAGTTTGCTGGTTTTGGACCTAAACGGGTCATCTTTCCCAGCGGGGAAGAGATTCTGACCAGTGTTCTTTGGGAAGGCACGCTTGCTGCCATGCAGAACAATATCGAGGTATCACCGGAAGAATTTCCTCTGTATCGCCGTGCGCGAGTACAGACGAACTGGATCCGCCTGTTGCTTGGTTCTGCAAGTCCCTTTGTGGGAAGAAAAACAACCGGGCTGCATTGCGCTCGTCAGGTAATGATGCCGGCTACCGTGTACGCCGACCACTACACCTACGAGATGGCACCCGGTGGCCTTCTGCAGCATACGGGAACACAGGGAACCATCGAGGCGCTGCAAGCAGCCCTTCGCCCTGAGCGACCAATGCTTTGCCTTCCCGACCAGCACTATCGTGACGACCCTGTGAAAATGGGTCTGTACGCGCTGAGTTGTGCTCACGCCGGATATCGCATTCGCACGGGCTTTAACGGTGAACAACTGACCCACATCCGCGAAGAAGAGCGAGACATGTGCTCTCATCCTCCTCGCGATCAGGTTGCTTTACTACGTTCCTCCATGGGGGTTACCGAGTATATCGTCGAGAAGTATCCGCAGGCGATGACCGGCTTGACCTACGAGCAATGCAAGCGAAACGATCGTCTGGTCAACATGTACGGGCGTAAGGCTAAGATTCTCTGGCCGGATGCAAGAGGCACACTGACCTGGCAATCTGCCTTGTCAGTAGCAATGGCCTTGCATGCTGAAGGGGAAAAGTGGCATGCGCGCAACGGCATGAGCGGTTCTGAGGATGTTGAGTTTGCAGCGCCGAACCTCGGTAAGCTGGAAAAACACACCTATGCGGAATTGCAGACCGCCTGGTTGGAGCAGGGTGCGAGCTATGAGGACATCATGCGTGTGATGATGCACTGGGGCGCTACGGATAATCCGGTGTGCGACTGGCCCTCAAACTTCGCCGAGGCACAAGGTAATGTTGCTAACACGAGCTGTTAAGGTCAATCGACCGTGGCAGGACGTGTGGGGTTCTTGAGAATGTTTTCCAACCGATTCTCGAGAACTCTTATTTTGTCGTGCAGATTCTGTCGCCGACAGGAGGCTATGACTCAGCCGAGAAGATTTTCCCTTCGACGGCCTCAAAAGCCGTTCGCCACTTGGTGATTAGCTTTTCGTTTTCCAGGAGCTCCCGCTGTGCTTCTCTGGCGTCTTTAACCACGCTTGCGTCAATTGAGTCATACTCCTTTTCGAAGTCTGCCTTCCTTATGCTGTTGCTTGCGATGCGGTTTGCGGTCTCCCGGTATGCATCTCTGAAAGGCATGCCTTCCTCGACACTTCGGTATGCATCGTACGTGGCGTATAGCTCATCGGTCATTCTGTCCTGAAGAGCCTTTTCATTGCAGGTGAAACGGGTGAGCACTATTTCGCTCATAGAAAGCAAGGCGGTCATGGTGTCCGCGCAGTTGAGGACGGGTTCCTTAGTGTATTGAAAATCCCGATGATAGTTCGATGGCAACTTCGCAGTGACCCAGAGCAATTCATTTTCGGCTGCTCTTATTTTTGCCGCTCGTCCTCTCATGAGTTCGAGAACATCGGGGTTCTTCTTCTGAGGCATAATCGATGAGCCTGTTGTCAGGGCTTCAGGGATACTGAAAAATCCATATTCTCTTGTGGAGTAGAGAATCAGGTCCCAGGCCAACTTCTCAACGGTGGCGGCTACGTCGACCCCCCATCGTATAAAACGCAGCTCATATCGGCCCCGACTGTTTTGAACATCGATTGGATTTCTTTGCACTCGAGAAAACCCAAGCAGGCGAGCCGTTAGTTCTCTGTCCAGCGGTAAGGGCACGCCAAACCCAGACGCTGCCCCCAGGGGGTTCGCATTCACTCGATCGAGAAGAGAAAGTCCTTCGCGAATCAGATCCAGAAATGACTCGGCATAGGCGCCAAGCCACATGCCCACACTCGCAGGCATAGCCGGCTGCATATGGGTGTAGCCGGGCATTGGAAGCTTTCCTACCTCATCGAACCGGAGCAGGCATACTCTGGCGCATCGGGCGAGGGCATCGAGTTGCTCAAGGATCTGGTTTCGCAGATACAGTCGCATCGCAAGCAGAACCTGATCGTTTCGGGAGCGCCCCGTGTGGATCTTCCGACCCGCATCTCCCGTCTGCTCGATCAGGTAGCTTTCGATCGCCGTATGGCAATCTTCCATTTCGTCAGGAATGGGAAATTCGCCGTTTTGACTAAGCGAGTGGACTTTTGCCAGCGCAGGCAGGAGCACAGCACACTCTTCACTGGTAAGTACGCCGATACTGCTCAGCATGCGGGCGTGGGCCGCTGACCCGATGCTGTCCCAGCAGAGCAGAGAAAGATCGAGCTTTGGGTCGTTACCAACCGTGAAGGCGTGAACCTGGGCGTCAAGAGACGCCCCCTTTTCCCAGAGTCGTTCGGCCATGATCTCTAACGCTTAACCCGTTCGAGGATGAGGTGATGCGCTTTGAGTCGAACTGCGTTGATATTAATGAACCCTGCAGCGTCTCGCTGATCATATCCGCCTTCTACATCCATACTGGCAAGTTCAGGATCGTAGAGTGAGCCTTCTGACTCACGTCCGGTGACGGTCACATTTCCTTTATAGAGTTCAAGATAAACAACACCATTGATTGCCTCCTGACTTTTGTTGAAGGCCGCAATCAGGAAGTCCATTTCGGGCGAGAACCAGTAGCCATTGTAAATAAGCTCAGCAAATCTCGGCATCAGGCTTTCTTTCAGACGGAATACCTCTCGATCCATGGCCATGGTCTCAAGATCCTGGTGTGCTTTCCAGAGAATAGAGCCCCCCGGGGTTTCATACACCCCGCGAGATTTAATTCCCACGTAACGATTCTCTACGATGTCGATACGTCCGACGCCGTTCTCACCGCCAAGCTGGTTAAGATATTGCATCATTACGAGCGGATCGCTCTGCGAGACACCGGTTTCGAGGTTTTCAACTTTTGTCGGAATACCGTCCTGAAACGTGATGGCAAGCGGGATTGCATGATCCGGCGCATCTTTGGGATCGACGGTCATCTTGAACATGTCCTTCGGAGGGCTTGCCTTAGGATCTTCGAGTAAGCCCGCTTCGTAGCTGATGTGCATCAGGTTTGCATCAGTACTGTATGGTTTTGCCGCGGTCGCCTCAACATCAATGCCATGCTTTTCGGCATAGTTGAGCAAGTCTGTCCGCCCTTCAAACTCATTGAGGAACTCCTCTGTTTTCCAGGGAGCAAAAACTTTAATTGAAGGGTCGAGAGCATAATAGCTCAATTCAAATCGAACCTGATCGTTGCCTTTACCGGTCGCGCCGTGACTGACGATAGTTGCCCCTTCTTTGTGGGCGATTTCGATTTGTCGCTTCGCGATTATCGGACGAGCAAGAGAGGTGCCGAGCAGATACCGCCCCTCATACAGGGCGGAGCCCTTCAGTGCCGTGAAGATATAGTCGGTGACAAACTCCCGCTGCAGATCTTCGATGTAGACTTTAGAGGCACCAACCTTAAGCGCCTTTTCTCTGGCGGCTTCAAAATCTTCATTCTGTCCGACATCGGCTATATAGCAGATTACCTCGTGCCCTTTTTCTAATAACCATTTCAGGATTACCGAAGTATCAAGACCGCCGCTGTAGGCGAGGACTACTTTTTCCATCTTGCCTCTAATTGTATTGTGGTTTCTCTGCTGCCTAAAAAATTACCAAAAAGTCTGTTGCCAGCCGTATCGCCTCATTCAGCCCCAACTCTGTCGAATACACCGTTCGGGGCATCAGGGTCCCCAGGTCGGCTGAAGGACGTAGGCTTATCTGGCGCCGGGATTTCCCAAACACGTTCTGAAAAAAGCAGACACGTTCTGAAAAACGTAAAAGCGTGCTAGATCCCAGTGAGCACAGGGGGACCACCCCCTGTAAAGAGCCAGGTTTTTAGCATATTTGGCTGCGACGGGCCACTTGGCGAGCTTCGGTCTGTTCGAAGCAATCACGTTTTCGGGCAGCACTGTCCGAAATGGAACATAATGATGAGTGGAATTATGAGATATCAGGTGCTGACCATCTTTCCGGAGTTGATAGAGGACTACCTCCAGTATGGAATCCTCAGTCGCGCTCGCGAAGAAGGCAAGGTTCAGGTCGAGAGTATAAACCTGAGAGATTTTGCGGTCAGCAATCAGGGAACGGTAGACGGAACCCCCTTTGGTGGTGGCTCGGGTATGGTCCTGCGCGCTGAGCCGGCAGTCGACGGTATAGAAAAGGCCCGTGGATCGGATCCTAATGCGAGAGTCGTACTGTTTACTCCACGTGGTCGCCCTCTCACGTCGAAGTATGCACGAGAGATCATACAAGACTGTGAAGATAATTCCGCCGGAATGATTTTGCTCTGTTGCCGCTACGAGGGCATCGACGAGCGAGTTGCTGAAAACTGGGTCGACTACGAAGTTTCTCTGGGAGATTTTGTCCTACAGGGTGGAGAGCTTGCTGCGCTCGGTTTTATTGAGGCCACGAGTCGTCTGCTCCCAGGCGTACTTGGGAATCCTGACTCGCTCGGGGAAGAGTCTTTTGACAACGCCTTACTGGAGTATCCCCAGTATACGAAGCCGAGAGAGTTTCGCTCGTATCAGGTGCCGGAAGTCCTGCTTAGCGGGAATCACGGGGCAATAGATACGTGGCGAGCTGAACGATCCCTCGTCGATACACAAGCACGTCGCCCCGATTTATACCGCCGTTCTGAGGCGTCGCCGGTTCCCAAACGTGCAGAGCTCAACGTCGCATTGATTCACAGCCCGGTCTTGAATAAGAAAGGCGAAATCGTAACCTCTTCGATTACTAATCTAGACCTTTCTGACATCGCCCGTTCTGCGCGAACCTTCGGAATCGACAACTACTATATCGTTCACCCGACAAAGGCGCTGCGTCGCCTGATGCAAAAAATATGTGATCATTGGTCTGATGGCTATGGGTTCACCTACAATCCTAATCGAAGTGATGCACTTGGGGTCGTCTCACTGGTCCCGGATTTTGATGATGTGGTGACTTCCATTGAGGAACGCTGTGGCTGTATGCCGAAGATTGTAGCGACCTCAGCCCGGGTTTCAGAGCAGACGACTTCATATGCGGATATGCAAAGTATTCTGGCTTCTCGGGAGGAGCCGCATTTGCTCCTCTTTGGGACGGGATGGGGGATAGCGCCTGACTTGATGGAGCGAGCTGACTATATTCTGGAACCAATCCAAGGTTTTACCGAATACAATCACCTCTCAGTCCGTGCTGCTGCAGCGATCATCTTTGATCGTTTGCTTGGTAGGGCATAAGGAGGCTTCCTGAGTCGCATTGCTTTTCCCCTTAATTTAGGGAACAATGCGCGGCGGATGTATCCTTATGAGGCTTTTCTAAATGAAGTCAGATTTTTCACCGGTCTGGGTGAGCACCATACCGTACCTCGGGCATGCTGTTGATGTGTACAAGAACGCGTCAAATCTTCGCAGGTTCTTCGGCGCTTATCAGATGACACCAGGTATGCCGAGACTGCTCTTCCCTCGTATGCCGCTTTGTTTTTTTTCTTCCGGCCGCCTCCTGATACAGGATGGTCTGCTCCGCTTCGAATCCGAGCCTGCTCGTTTTTTTGGATTCAGGGCGCGTGATCTTCAGGACTTGCAGTTTGAACTCTCTCCACGTGATATCGAAAAGTTCGGATCCTACACGCTTGATGTTCCCCTGCGCGAAACTCCGATGAGTGTGGTGCGAGAGTGGGTTCGCATACGAAGTAGTGTTTCGGGTCTTCAGGATGATCTGCTTCTCGCCATCGGAGGCGATCTCAGAAACGTCGGCCTCAACCAATCAAAAGCGCTTTTGAGCGCTATCGCTGAATTTCGCTGGTCGGCCGAAGTGGACGATACCCCTTCGCCCAAAAAAGCTTCGGGCTAGAGCACATTGTATCCAACGTTGCTCTGAATTCCCGATCGGCTACGGTCTTGTCAAAGCGTTCAGACTTACACACCAAAGATTCGTTCGGCATTCGAAGTCGTCACTCGTGCAACATCTTCCAGTGAAATTTCTTTAATTTCGGCGAGCTTCTCCGCTATCTTAAGAACATGCATTGGTTCGCTCTGCTTGCCGCGAAAGGGTTCCGGGGCCATATACGGACAGTCTGTTTCAAGCATTATCTGCTCAAGTGGTATTGCTCGTGCTGTTTCCCGCAGGCCATGCGCCTTTTTGAAAGTGATGACCCCGGTCAGAGACACCAAAAAGTTTATGTCTCTCAGTTTCTTTGCAAACTCAGCGTCTTCAGAGTAGCAGTGGAATACTCCGCCGACAGCATCGGCACCAAGGCGTTTCAGGGTTTCAAAACACTCATCCCGTGCATCCCTGCTGTGGATGACAATTGGCTTTGAGCAGTTTTTTGCGACTGAGATGCTTGCTTCAAACAAGCTGCGCTGTTTGTCGAAGTCAGCCCAGTCCCGGAAAAAATCCAGACCTGTTTCACCCACTGCAACCGCCTTAGGGTGTTCAAGTAATTGCTCGATCTCTTCTAGGCTCTGATATTCATCTGCGTCGTGAGGATGGACTCCGATGGTCGCATAGACTTCGGGGAACCTCTCGGCAATATCTATGGCTGTTCTGGCGGATTGAGTACCGTCACTTGCACCGACACACACAAATCTGGAGACACCACAGCTTTTTGCTCTGGCGATATAGGTATCGACCGAATCATCCTGACTCAGGGCGTAGAGATGGGCGTGCGTTTCGACTAATTCCATTGTATCGATTGCGTCAGGTAGCAACACGGAAGACGGTATCGCTAGCTAATCGAGGCACCGGGGGCGATTGCGTCACTGAGGAACAACAGTTCAAGGGAATCTCCAGAAGATGCTGCCAGCAACATTCCCTCACTCCGCTCTCCCATGAGCTTCGCTGGTTTAAGATTTGCGACAACAGCAATGCGTTTCCCGACAAGGTCTTCAGCCTGGTAGTGCTTTGCTACACCTGCGACTATCTGACGTTTGCCAAGTTCTTCGCCGAGGGAGACCTGAAGCTTCATCAGCTTTGCCGATTTTTCGATCCGCTCGGCCTCGAGGATTTCTGCTACGCGCAGTCGCACGGAGAGGAAGGCGTCGAAATCAATGAGCCCAGAGCTTTCTTCTGTCGCGTTTTCTTTCTCAGCGTTCTTTGCTGATTCTTCAGTCTTTGTGACTTCCGTCGGCGGCTGTGTTTGATCTTGTTCCACGTTTCCTCTTGATAATATACGTCTTTTTAAGGATCGGCCCGTAAGTAAAAAAATCGTCTGGAGGGCGAGAATGTAGCAGAGGATGAGAGGGAGCGCCAGCTGGCCCCGGCCCTTTCTTGTAGGAAGAGAGTCAATGCGATAGAGCACGGTATCAATGTCACTCTGTATACGCTGGGAGCCAGCAAGGAGAAGCTGATGACTGAAAACAACGAGATTGTATATGTGCAGACGCCGGAGGCAGCACAGCCCCAGGGGCATTATTCTCAGGCAGTGGTCCATGGCGGGGTCGTGTATGTAGCGATGCAGATAGCTATCGATCCGCAGAATGGACCGGTGAGCGGTCCGGTCAGTAGGCAGGCAAACGTTGCCCTGAACAATGTGAAGAACATTCTTGAGGCGGCGGGTAGCTCCATGAGCAGAGTTCTTCGGGTTACCGTATATGTGTCGGACATAGCACACTGGGGAGAGGTGAATGATGTATACGCTGATTTCTTTGGTGAGCATCGACCAGCTCGGGGAGTCGTGCCGACCAAAGAACTACATCTGGGACTCGATGTTGCCTTTGAGGTTACCGCCGCATGTTAGAAAAGTTTGATGCGGTATTGTACGACATGGATGGAGTGCTCATTGATTCCGAGCCATTGTGGCAGGATGCGGAGATAGACGTATTCGGCAGACATGGAGTGCTTCTCACCAGGGAAGATTGCGCTACGACCATGGGTCTGAGGGTCGATGAAGTTGTGCAGCACTGGTATGCCCGACGTCCCTGGGAGGGGGCCAGCTGTGACTCGCTTGTGGAAGAGATTGTGAATGAGGTGATCAACCTCGTGAACTCGAGGGGTAAGGCCAAACCCGGCGTACTGCAATCTCTGGATGTTATTGCCTCTCTCGGCCTGTCTTGTGGTCTGGCCTCTTCATCGTATTTGCGAATAATTCAGGTCGTGCTTGAGAAGCTGAGAATTAAGGATTACTTTTCTGTGGTTCATTCCGCCGAGTTTGAGAAGCGGGGCAAGCCGGCGCCGGATGTGTACCTAACCGCGGCAAGGGAGATGGGGGTAGAGCCGCATAGATGTCTTGTTTTCGAGGATTCTCTGAACGGGGTGCGGGCGGCTAAGTCTGCGGGGATGACTTGTGTGGCTATCCCGGATCCTTACTCGCCGCGGGAGGACCTAGAAGCGGCGGCCGATCTTAGCATTGAAACCCTGAGTGAGTGCGATACCTCGCTTTTTGAGCGACTTGCAGAGCTGCCTTCCTGAAAGGGGTGCTCCGGTTCAGAAAAGTCAAAACTTGCGGTTTGATGCTAGGCTATCTACACTCCTATGTTATTTAAATGGATGTGCTCCCCGATGTCGGGATGAATGTACCGTATTCCATTAGACAAAATTTCTTGAGAGGACTTCCCCATGGGTGCTGATGAGACGGGCTCTGCAAAACAGGTTGGTGTTTTTGTTGCGTGGCCATATGCGAATGGTGATTTGCATTTAGGACATGTCGCTGGTGCGTATCTTCCCGCTGATATTTTTGCCCGTTTTCATAGATTGCGTGGGAATAATGTATTGATGGTTTCGGGTTCTGACGCCCATGGAACACCGATCACCCTAAAGGCGAAAGAGGAGAAGGCTGAGGCATATGATATCGTGAAGCGATATCACGGTCGTTTTCTGCAGGGATGGCAGCGCCTGGGTATTTGTTTTGACTTGTTTACCCATACCCATACTCCGAATCACATCTCGATTGTTCAGGATATCTTTACGAAACTTGAAGGTCAGGGTGATCTTACTGTTGCAACGCAGCAGCAGTTTTTCGACGAAAGTGAGCAGATGTTTCTTCCTGATCGCTATGTCCACGGAACCTGCCCCCTTTGCGACTACGACAAGGCGCGCGGCGATCAGTGTGAGAATTGCGGAAAGACCTTTGAGGCTAAAGAACTTCTCAATCCCAAGTCTCGCATTTCAAATAGTACGCCCGTACTTAAGGATACCGACCATTTCTTTTTTCAGATGCAGAACTACGCGGAGCCTTTACTTAGCTACGTAGGTGAACAGGAACACTGGCGACCACACGTTCTGAATTTTACTCGTGCAATGATTGAAGATGGCCTGCAGCCACGTGCCATTACGCGGGATATCGACTGGGGTATACCAGTACCGAAGGATGGCTGGGAGAGTAAGGTCATTTACGTTTGGTTCGATGCGGTTGTTGGGTACCTGAGTGCCTCTCGAGAGTGGGCCGAAATGCGGGGTGAGGAGTCGGCATGGAAGCACTGGTGGAAAGACGAGCACGCTGAGAGTTTTTATTTTATCGGCAAGGATAATATTCCGTTTCATTCAGTGATTTGGCCAATCGAGTTGATGGCATACGACAAAGAGCTGAACTTGCCGTACGATGTTCCGGCGAACCAGTTTCTCAACATTGACGGAGAGAAGTTTTCGACAAGCCGGGGGCTGGCGGTCTGGTTGCTGGATGTCCTCGATGCCCTGGACGCAGACGCTATTCGTTATTATATCGCAAGTATTCTGCCCGAAACCAAGGATGCCAACTTCTCATGGGAAGAGATGGTAGCTCGCAATAACGGGGAGCTTGTTGCTGCCTGGGGTAATCTGGTTAATCGGGTTCTCGGTTTTGCCCATGGTCGTTACGATGGCCGTGTCCCGCAGCCCGGGGAACTTGATACACGAGATACCGATCTGCTTGAACGAGTCGATGACGGCTTCGCCCGCGTTGCCGAGCACTACACCCGAGTGCGCTTGAGGGATGCCCTGAAAGAGGCCTTTAGTCTGGCTCGCGACGTCAACAAGTATCTTGATGATAAGGCGCCCTGGAGTGTTTTTAAAACGGATCCGGAGGCCGCGGGTACTACCGTGTATGTAGCAATGCGTGCGATTGATTCTATTAAGATTTTACTGAGTCCGGTGCTTCCGGAGACGTGCCAGCGGATACACGAGTGGTTTTCGTATACGTCGCCCCTGTTCGGAGATCTGGAAGTAGTCCGACGAGATGTTGAGGGCGACAGCTATGATGTTTTGAAATACCTGCCGAACGATGATGAGCTGAAAGCCCTTAGTCGATGGAAGCCCAGCGAGCTTGCACCCGGTACACCATTTGCGAAACCAACGCCTCTTTTCAAAGTTCTTGATGTGGAAATGTTTGAGTCTGCCTAGAGCGGTTTTCGCTACGCATCAAAAGTACAATCTACGCCTGCATCTTCGAGCTGCTGCATGGTAGTTCGCGCTCGTACCTGTTTCGGAAGCCCGATTTGCTCCGCCTTTCTCGATGCATGGGCAATGGCACGTCCGACTCTTTGGAGTAGCTCTTCTACCGCAGCCTGCCATTGTTGATCGATGACGATACGTCGCTGCGAGGAGGGAACGTTCTTGTGCGTCTGGCATGGATGAGTTCCCGACAGAAGTAAATCTGCTTCGGCAATACAATCGAAAGAGTTTGTTTTGATCAGCGCATCGACCTCATTGGTAAGATCACTGGCATCTGTGATGAGTCGCTTAAGCTTAAGAAGTGCTTTACCTCCCTCTGAACCGAGAGAGTGCATGTAGTTCCCTGCCGGCGCTTCGACGAGTTTCACCCGGCGATTGTAGTCGTCAACGATATCTTCAATTGCATTGAGATGGGACTTGACGTCTTTTGCCATGAAAGTCTTCTTGTTCAATAAGAAGAGGGCAGTGATTATAGCGAGGAAGGTTGTCGCTATACACCCGAGAATTACTAAATCTATAGTGCTGAACTGCATCGTCTTTCTCCGTTAAAAAATGATGCACGTCCCTGTGCCTATCCTTCACCAAAGCGATGTATGCCTGGTGTCGATTCCTTCCTTACATCCCCTGATCTGCTCTGACGAAGGAAATGCTTCTATTTATCACTTACTTCGTGATAAATAGCACGCGGGCCATGAGGGTATCTGTCATGATGTGTAGATATCTGTCTGAAATAAATGAATATTTTTCAGAAAACGCGTTGCTTAGGCTGATAATTCCTGAGCGTCAAGAAGAACTGAGCTGAGCTGTATCTGAGGATTGAGCGTCCTTTCCTGGGAGATTCGCTGCGCTTCGATGGCTGAAGAGAGCACGTTTGCCCAGTGACGACGTTCCCTGTCTTCGCTGCATTCCAGTAGTTTCCCGCGAGCAGCTCGTATTATCGCGCGCCATATCAGTGGCAAGGAGTCTTTTTCGGCGGCAAAGCCCGAGGCAAGGCGAGCTGCATATGAGGAGAGTCCTTCATTTGCCTGACAGCTGTCGAAATACTCCTGAATGCGTTCGGCGATATGATGGTATTCAGGAATTACCTTGTTGAGATGTTTCTCAAGGGTTTTCGGTTTGTCATCGGCGAGTTCCTCGAGTTGCAGACCCGCCAGAGATGCGTCGCAGAGTGTCAGCGCTTGCTCTATGTCTATAGTCGAGGGGAGGGTGGCGGAAAGAATCTGCTGTAAGTCTGTCCTGCTTAGTCCGGAGAAATGAAGTGCCTGACATCGAGAGCGAATGGTGGGCAGTAGTTTTTGGGGGTTTTCTACGGTGAGGATCAGATATCGGCCTGGTGTAGGCTCTTCGAGCGTAGTAAGAAGTGCATTGCTCGCAGCCGGACTCAGGCGTTCACATTCTTCGATTATTGCGACGGCAGCCTTGCCATAGTACGGCTTTAACTGCAGCGCGGTGCAGAGGTTTCTTATATTTTCAACAGAGATATCTTTTTTCTCTCGATCTCTTCGCACGGTATGGAGATCAGGATGTTCTCCCGCTTCGACTACACGAGACATCTCATCTCCGTTGCTTAGTAGCTGCATGGCGAAGCTCTGGGCAACTGTTCGCTTGCCGATGCCCCGGGGGCCGACAAAAAGTAGGGCGTGGGGGACAGACCGTTTTTTCAGTAAGACATTAAGCTGTTTGATTTGAGCTTCGTGACCGTAAATACTTCTATTCATGGTGGCGGCTGCTCTGGTTCAGGAATTCAGTAGTCGACGGACAGCATCTGTCGCTTTCTTTGCAAGGGTTTCAGCATCATCTTGTGCGGGTAGGATAACGAAGCGATCGGGATCTGCCGAAGCGAGTTCCAGAAATCCGTCCCGGACCCGAGTATGGAAATCCAATTCCTGCTCCTCAAATTTGCTCCAGGCTTGATCGGAATTTAAATCATTTTGCTGGGCAGCAAGAGAATACACACCGCTCGAACGCACCTTCCTCTGCATCGCTCTGGCAAGCCCCTCTTTGGGGTCGAGATCCAGCAAGAGTACCAGATCGGGCAAAAGTCCCCCGGTTGCAAAGTCACTGAGCGTTTTGAGCTGATCCATGGGTAGTCCTCGGCCGTATCCCTGATATGCCAGGGTGGAGTGGACGTAGCGATCGCAAATAACGAGGGCATCTCTCTCAAGAGCAGGCCGCACGACTTCCTGCAAGTGTTGCGCACGATCGGCGTTAAACAGCAGTACTTCGGTCAGGGGTGTGATGTCGAGATTTTCGGGGTCGAGCAATAGCGTTCGTATGGATCGCCCCAGCTGCGTTGCTCCGGGTTCACGCGTGACTACGATTTCGAGCTCGTCACGCGGCGCAATTTCTGCGAGCTTACTGCGCAACGTGGATTTGCCGGAGCCCTCTATGCCTTCAATACTTACAAAAAGACCCATTCGATTAGCTCTCTCCGAGTATCAGATTAATACCGGCAAGTAGCTGCCTTGTAGTAAAGGGCTTCGGGATATAGTAGTCGACGCTATAGTCTTTGTACCCGGTAATAAGGTCCTGAGGTTCGCTTTTAGCGGTGAGCATTATAACCGGAATACTTTTTGTCTCTTCCTTTGCTTTCAAACGCTCCATTACGTCATAGCCGGAGAGACCGGGCATCATCACGTCGAGGACAATGAGGTTGGGGGTGATTGTTTCTAGCTTGTCGAGCGCTTCCTGGCCGTCTTGTGCCTCTTCAATGCGGTAGCCACTACCTGCAAGTATGGTTTTTACCACGGTGCGGGTATCGTAGTCGTCATCGACGACCAGTATGAGCGTTTCAGAATTGTCGGACATGGAGTTTAGATTCCTAGTGTTGCGGGGGTTATTCCCATGAGGGCTGATACTAAAACCACATTGGACGTGGGGCAAGCCTAGCGGTGCCTTGCATCCGGGCACCGGGAGTCCGCTAAGGACAGACTGTGTGCTGTGAGGGCTAAGTAGCTAATATGTTTACGTATACCCCAAGGGAGAAAAGACGGTCTGATGACGGCTTTCCTATAAGGTATCAGCCAGCGCTTTGTATGCGGCGACATTTGCTACCGGCGTCGCCTTGTATCCGCTCATTGCCCGTCTTGGGCGGACAGTTCCGAGAATCCGATGACATGACTCTTTGACCAGGCCGCCTGCCCACGCCCTCGACCACAGATGGTGTCAGTCCTCGGGTGTTCCGTGCCAGCGAAGACAATCTTCGGGGCGTCGAGTTCCAGAGTTCTATCGCCGTCAGGTACGCAAAGGTGCTCACTCTTTGCGTGCGGTATTTGGATGCTGCCGCGGTGGGAATACAGGAGTATGGATGCTTCATGCATGCCTTTGATCTCCAGTGAGTTCACGTACATACTGCCGAGTGAGATTACTTCAATCACGCTGTTTGCTTCAGAAGAAAGCAGCAGTCCCCTCGGCAGATTCACTGAGCCACGAATGACTACTCGTAGGATTTCCCCGGGGCCCGCTGAAATTTCCATAGGGGACTGAACAGTAAGGTTTCCACGAACAATAATACTCCTGCGAATTGAAGTAGTGAGGAGCTTGGTGCAGTTTCTGCCCGAAGAGAACAACCTCGGTGCATTGTTCCCGACAAATGTGGAGCATCCCTCAGGCAGCGTTCGGCTCAGGTCTATCCAGCGTGGTACCTGACGTTCCGTGTCCGCAAGGAAGTAGAGCCTCTTTGACAACCGAGATTCCCGATCTGTTTTCTGAATTGAGTACATTGAGGACCCCATGGGGTGTATCTGACTGCTTTGGGCGGCCTGCGGATCTTCGTGCAGACTCTCGAAGGCTAGGTAGAGCTCTTTTCTGAGGCTGTTTTGAATGTGGTGAGATTGCGTATCAAGCCGGGTTTCTTTCAGGTTCCACGCAATTTCTCTGCTCAGTAGTCCGAGCACTGCGATGCTCGCGGAGAAGACAATCATAAGCATGATCAGACAGCTACCTCGCTGATCCATGCAATCGCTGTTTTTCATTTGGACGTTCCTCCATCCAAAAGTAGCAGTGCACTCCTTTCCTCCGATTTGTAGCCTGGAAATGTTCGCGTATAGATTTTTTCTCCCTTTCTCGAATGGCGCAGGGAGATATCTACAGAGAACTCTGCTTTGCCATAAGGATCCGGCTTCTCTCTGATACGCAGCAGCGTTACCCCAGCAATGAGAGGCTGGTTGTCGCGCGTATGTTCTGAGTGTCTTCGCAGTGTCTTCTGCGAATCGACATACAAGGTGTATGCTTCTTCAACAGCAAGCAGAATAAAATGATTCTCTACTAATCGGTTGACTTCTTGCCGGGTGGTCGCAGGCGAAGAGGTAAACACGCTCGTTTCGATCGGAGTAAGTGTTGCGACGAATTCTTTGCCGTTCGGGCAGTCTCTGCTTCTTCGAGAAACTCGTATTTGTACTCGGACATGCACCTGCCCATCCGGACTCAAGGCCAGCCAACTTTTAGCCTGTCCGGCGGCGCCGCGCTCACCTGCGGGGTGCTGATGTATACAGTAGCGATATGGCTCCGGGTCGTCGCCAATCCTGCGTAGAGTCAGGGCAAGGGTTGGGCGTATGCCAGAGATGAGGTCGCTGGACTTTGCCGGGCGAAGCGAGTCTGTTCGCAAAGTCAGGGGGTGTTTGCGTCCCAGCGCATCACGCATGGTATCCGCTTTTGCTACAAAAACACTCTGCACAATTTCTTGCAGTTCGGAAGTGCTCGCTCTACCCACACGGCGAAAGATGGTTTGGGCTTTATTGAGAAGTCGAGCATCTTCGATCTCTGCTCTGCACAGGAGCAGGCCACTGCGCACGGAGTTTATTGCACCGGCTGCAATAATGGACAACAGAAGTATAGAACACAAAAGTTCGAGTAAGGTGCTTGCGCTCTCGCCGTCTCTGTTTCGCGACCCTGGTACCTGAGAATAGTGACAATCAATACTCATGGTAGCACGCACTCAGTAGTATTGTGGGCTCCATGCATGTGGAAATCAATCCGGCACAGTACCTTCCTGCTGTGTGTGAGCGGTCGGCAGCGGGCATGCGCGCGGGATGCCCGCTCAGCCAGGGTGACCTGAAGCCCAAAGCTTTCCTGTCTGCTCTCGGCGCTGCGGTCGAGGGCTTCTGATAATGCCTGAAGCAGTCGCCTCTCAGTTTCCAACATGTTGATTCTTCGCTCCCAGACAACGAATGCTTTGCTTTGCGCTGAGACACTCTGGTGTTGGAGTAGACAAAGTACAGCAGCAAGCATCGCACATACCAGGACCTCAAGAAGGACCGCCCCCGTTTCACTCCTTTCTTTGGTTAAGCACATGTACCCCTTAGCCTTCCGTAACGACTGAGGACAATGCTACACGCAGGATTGCTTCCCAGTGTGATTCGCCCGGCGGTACAGCTCGAGTCCGCACGAAACATGAGTATATTGGTTTCTCCGCTGAGTAATCCGAATCGAGCATTATTAAGAGGAAGGCGAGGGGAGAAGTGGAATATACTTTCTTCGGGAGTACTTAGATTCTTTATTTCCTGGGTTTCGGGAAGGAACTGAAGTCGGATATTTCGCCTCTCAAGCAGAGCAGACTCTCGATGAAATTTCAGCACTCTGATCAAGGACGACATCTGAACGCTTCTTGCGTAGGGTTTTAGGGCTTGCCGGGTCGCAAGAGCACCTGCCGAGTATATCGATGCGAGGATCACAATGACGCATAGTACCTCGGGCAGGCATATGCCATGTTCTTGCTTCTCGTCTGATAGGGGTACTCTTGAATTTGCTCCTGCCATGGAGAATTATCGCGGTTTCACGAGATTTGTTCACCTGATTTGCTCGCTTGATTTGTTCGCTTGGCTTAATCTGATGCTGATACGCTACAGCTTTCCCATCGTGGACTCTGCTCTACAGAATTGCTAAGAGGTTCTCTGCACCTTACCGCGTTCGAGGTGCCTCTTCGAAGAATCATGTCTCAAGTAGGGATTCACTCTTGTCGCGCGAAATACACGAAAGAATAGATGAGATAGAGGCTTTTCTCTCGCGATACCAGGGTATCTGGTCACGTGAGGTGGTAGCCCAGTTTCCGTATGATGAGCCGCTCGTATCTGATGAATGGAGTGCGTTGATTTCTAATCTTGACCCCGACGATATTTCCACCATCGAATGCAGGAGAGGGACGGGTTCATTGCCCGAGGGGGAGTTGAAGTCGATGCTGGAGGAGAATTTTGCCCTCAGCTCGTTCTACACCCATCCGCAGTCGCCAGATGCCGATTTGCCCGGCCCTTCACGCACTTCCGGAGTCTCTCAGAAAAAGCAACACGAGATAGATACCTTGCTCGAACTTGTCGAGCCGCACTTTCAGCGGTTACGTGTGGCTGAAGTTTTTGATTTTTGTGGCGGTATGGGACATTTCGCGGCGGCGGCGGTGAGTTCTTTCAATGTGAAGGCGACGACCTTTGATTTCTCCGAAGAACTGCAGGGGAAGGGAAAGCAGCGATATGTCGATCTATGTTCGGACTCGCGAATCCGCTTTGCCCATGCCGATGTCAGACAGTCCTCTTCTCATCCGCTTATTCCGCGATTGTCCGCATTGGATGGTCAGCGTTCAGCAATTGGCTTACACACCTGCGGGGATCTCGCACAGTGTTTTGTCGATGCGGTGATAGAGGCGGAAATTCCTCTCTTTTTCAGCGTCCCCTGCTGCTATTACAAAGGCAGCACGAATACTCAGTCTTTTTCGGAAGACGAGCCTACTCTTTCTCCTGAGGCACTATGGCTGGCCAGTCGTTCTCATTGTCAGGTGAATATCGGGGGTGAACTTGGTTATCGAGTGAAGTATTTTCGTTTCATGATGCACCTTTATCTTTGCGAAGTATGTGGAATCAGGGAGTTTGTCGGGCTCGGGCACTCGACGAAGACACTCTATCGGGCTGGCTTTGAGGAGTACGCCGAGGAGCAGCTAAGGAGACTTGCTGTCGAGAATCCTTCATCACACCGTGGTCCTCTGCGTGAGTTCAGTAGACGTTCCTCGAGAATCAAAATCGTTAAGGAAATGATCGCCTCGAGTGTTATACGCAATTCTTTTGGCCGATTGATCGAAGTTCTGATTGTATTGCGGAGAGCGGCTAAAATCGGCGTCCGAGGATACGCGGTGAGCGTCGAGGCCTGTTTTGACGAACGAGTGTCGCCCAGAAATCTCCTGATTACCGCGAGGAAATGAGCTGAGCGTTTAGGAAATAAGTGATTTGGCCGGGAGTCCACCCTCCATGCCGGGCAGTGTTCTGTTTAACAGGCCAACTACGAGGCGGAACATTTTTCGAGCCTCAAATGCCAGGGGGCGATCTTCCCCGCAATCGGCATACAGTACGACGGGTTCACTGTGGGAAACCCGAATCGGAGAGATGGCATATGAACTTACGCCAAAAGGCGCAATATCGTCAGTGAAGTTCTTCACGTTGAAGGACTTTATCTGATTGAGGCAGAGAGAGAGCGGGGACAGTGGATCGCGCACGGTTATCTCTGCTCCGTCAATGAATCCCTCGCCAATGGCCGTGTGTATGTCAGCCGTCTGCCGATGACCTTTGAGAGTTATTAGAGCAGCCCGATCGAAGGTTGCTTCAGAAATGAGCATATTCATCAGCCGCAGCAAAAGATCCTGACTGTCTCTTGATTGCTCACAGAGACTAGAGATCAGGCCGAGCACTTTCTGTGCTTCCTCGCTAAGCTTTTCTGCTTCGGCGGCGATTTCTTCGGGCTCCGGCTCGATGAAATTTGTTGGTTGTGCGTCGGCATCGTATCCCTGGAAACCGCGTTTGCCCAGAACCAAGGTTGGTCTCGGTTTGTTCTTAGAGCGATCGAATCCAGAGCGATTTAAGGTGTATGAACGATCCGAATAGTATGACTCCATTTCCTTCGGCTTCTCGGGGATTGAAACCTGTCCGGTGGTGAGCAGTTCATCAAGTGGGGACATGGGTTCAATGTCTGACTGATCCTGCACCGTGGCTTCTGCTTCGGAAGCAGGAGTGGCGACAGCGTCTAATGGGGCAACGGGGAACTCTGCTTCCTTTAACTCGGGAATCGTGGATGTATTTTCTTCCACCGCTTCCTGTGCCTTGCGTTCCTGAGTTTCCTCTTTTTCCGCGTCCTCTGGTTCCTTGGGATTGAAGTATTCATCGAAGGCTTCAAACATCCGACGATACTGCTGGTCGCTCGCCTTGAGCAGACGTAGGCTACTTGTGCTTGGTAGCGTTTTTCCGGGAGCGTATCTGTCGAGCCGGTCGTTTTCGTATGCTTCGACAATTTCTACTGCTGAAGCGATGATGAATCGGAGGGCAGATTGCAGTGGAGTTTTGCACTTGAGCTCCCAGTCGAAAGCATACATGAGAGATTCGGGTACTGAACGTTGACGAAGGTAGTCGAGCATGACTTCGTTCAGGTCAAAGCCACGCAGCTGTTGGACGCGGTAGGCGAGGGTAGAGCGTTTTTGACTCTGGGCTAGCTCTGCATATTGCTCACCCATGTATATGCAGGCGATCATATGTCCCGTGTACGAGAGCAGCCCTGCGGTTTGTGCTGACTCACTAAGTTCACGAGAAAGTATCTGCGCCATCGCGGATGCAATTGCGGAAACTCTGACAGCGGATTGACGAAGTGACTCGAATGCTGAGAAGACGGAAGGCTCCATGAGTTCGGAGCGATCGGCGAGCTCATCGAGAAGTTCTATGACCGCTTCGGAGCCCAGACGAATTACCGCACGCGGGGCACTGGCGATAGCTTGTCGCTCTCCTGTGCCTACATTTGCAAAGCGCAGCAGTTCAAGCGTAAGTACCGGGTCTCCCGCAAGAAGGTCAGCCAGAATACTAATGCGAACATCTTTATCCTCGGCGAGTTCTCGCGCCTCACGCAGGATGCGCGGCTCAGCGGGCAGGTTTACCGCCTTGGGGCCGACCCGTTTTGGGGTCTCCTCATTCTCGATGTCTTCTTTTTCCTCGAGGGGCTGTTGGATACTCATCCGTTTATCCGTCGTTACGACACACCATATCCTTATTTCTTTCTGATGCTGATCTTATCGTCATTACGGACTCATATCTTAACGTTATATTGTGCGACTTACCGAGACAGTGGTAGTTCCCATGTTAATGATTTCAGTAACTTACGCAAAAAAACGAAACTTTAGCTGCTAATGAAGGCCCGGGGCAGTGCCTTAGTAGCGTTCCTAAGGGCGGTGCGCCCCCGCGAGAGCATCGAATATGCGGGATGCGCTTTCTCAGGAGAGGGGGTGCAACGGACCCATTGGGGGGCCTAGGTCTATCCTTCGACTGGAGCGGTACCGCGTGGCTTGTGACTTGAGTCCCGAGCCGATTCAGTGTAAGCCTTTCACCGATGCCAACGGTGTGAATGTTTCATAAATTCAAGTGTTTAAGGGGAATCCCATGGGTGAAGTAAAGAGCGGTAGCCAGTCGAGTGAGAGCATTGCGTTTCGCACAGAGAAGGACTCTATGGGGGAAATGCAGGTTCCCGAGTCCGCATATTACGGGGCCCAAACACAACGTGCGGTCGAAAATTTTCCGATCAGCGACCTTAGATTCACCCGTCCGATGATTTTCGCGCTTGGTACGGTGAAAGCCGCCGCCGCTACGACCAATCTCAAGCTTGGCATTCTTGATGACTCCTTTGCTTCGCACATTCTTGCGGCAGCAGAGGAAGTTGTTGCGGGAAAACTGGATGAGCACTTTGTCGTAGACATATTTCAAACCGGCTCCGGAACCTCCAGTAATATGAATACCAATGAGGTGATTGCCAACAGAGCGAAGGAAATCTCCAAAGGTGAGGCGGCAATCCACCCGAACGATCATGTAAACATGAGTCAGTCCTCTAATGACGTGATTCCGACTGCTATTCATGTGGCGCTTGCCAGGGAGCTACATTCCGTTACGCTTCCGGGTTTACAAGCTCTTTCCCAATCACTGGGAGCAAAGGCGAAAGAGTTTGCTACGATTGTAAAAACCGGAAGGACCCATCTTCAGGATGCCACTCCTATAATGCTCGGCCAGGAATTTAGCGGCTATCAGCGGCAGGTTGACTTGGCGATTGAGCGCATCACCCGCTCTCTGGAAGCGGTCTACGAGCTACCGCTCGGAGGGACTGCTGTAGGGACAGGCCTGAACACGCCACCGACCTTTGCCGCCCAGGCAATTGCTGAGATAGCGCGGCGTCTGGATCTTCCTTTCGTTGAAGCCACTAATCACTTCGAGGCTCAGGCAGCGAAAGACGCCCTCGTCGAGATGAGTGGGCAGTTGAAAACCATAGCCTGTAGTCTGGCGAAAATTTCGAATGATATTCGCTGGCTGGGCTCGGGTCCACGTTGCGGTATTGGAGAGTTGCAGCTTCCTGAAGTTCAGCCGGGTTCATCAATTATGCCGGGGAAAGTAAACCCGGTGATAGCTGAGTCGGTATTGATGGTCTGTGCGCAGGTTGTGGGTAATGACGCCGCGATCACAATGGGTGGCCATAGTGGGAGTAACTTTGAGCTCAACGTTATGATGCCTGTGATGGGTCATAATATTCTCGAGTCGGCAACGCTCCTTGGTCGGGCCTCAAGTAATCTGGCGACTAAGTGCATCGACGGGATTAAACCCAATGAAACACGTTTGAACGAACTTGCTGAGGCAAGCATCGCAATTTGTACTGCTCTCGCCCCGAAGATTGGCTACGATGCTTCTGCAAAATTAGCCAAGGAGTCATTCACGAGCGGAAAACCATTGCGTCAGGTTGCCAAAGAGAGTGGTGTGTTGCCGGAAGATGAAATCGACGCCATTCTCGATCTTGCCGCTATGACAAAACCAGGACTGTAGTTGAGTCGGCGTGAGTAATAGTGATGATCGCAGAATTGCGTCGAGGACCGCACGAGATAAGCTAAGGGCTGCACAGAGGGTTGTTGTCAAAGTTGGGACCCGGGTTCTTGCCAGTCGAAATGGGCGACCGGATCGACAGCGAATAGAAGCCCTGGTACAGGGAATCTCGGACCTTCGGGAGCAGGGGCGCGAGGTGATTCTCGTATCCTCCGGTGCAGTAGGAATGGGAATGGATGCCCTT
>JAUIMJ010000291.1 GCA_030433295.1 bacterium
AGACGCTCTACTCTGGGACGAGCATCCTCATCAAAGGTAAGATAGTGAACCTCGTTTCCGCGGTCCGCCATCCGCTCGGCGATATGTCGCAGGGCACGCTCCGCCCCACCGGCAAGAGGACCGGTCAGCTCATCAAAGGGAGAATAAGAGGTAAGAAAAAGTAACTTCATCGCTCGTATGGTGAAAACAGAAGCTGCAAAACAGAAGCCAAGTGCTGTAATGACACCCCAAAGACAAAGCCGGAAGCGTCAACAAGCACCTGGGCTTGCGTTCTCAAGTCAGAGCCGGACTATACGCAATTTGCAAAAATTTCGCTACGCCCAAGAAGGGAGTCACCTAAAGCCACGGCTCTTTCGCCAGGCGATCCTCACGTAACTTACGGGCCAATTTAGAGTTTTTAGCCTCTAACAACTCCTTTCTGGCCTCGAGCTCGCTCAATTCCTGGCAGAACTCCAGCCGCTTCCGCTGGCTTAACACCACCTCCTGCTCGAGTTCGCTCACACGGCTCCGCAATTCGGCAGCCTCCGCTTCGAGCGCGTGATGACTCGCCAGCAGTCTCTTGTAGGCATCCAGCGCCTCATGCCGTTTCTCTTTTGAATGCTTGTAACTGCTCTCCGCGGCTCTTCGACGCTCCTGAACCCTGTGATAGGCGCGCTCAAGCTCTTTGGATTTCCCTTTTTGCTCCTTAACCGCTCTTCGCAACTCCGGAATGAGCCTCGCCTTGCTCAAAAGGTCGGGCACAAAAAAATTCGTCAGGGAGTCAAAGAAATCGCGATGCCGCTCGCATAGGTCGGCAAGCAGTGAATGATACAAGCCCTGCTCTTCAGCCTGTCTTCCCGGGAGTTCTTCGACAAGCTCAGCATTGCGCTCCGCACACCAAAGGTAATAGGACTCCATGAGACCGCGCTCAAAGTCAGACTCGTCAACTTCGATGAGCGCTTCTCGAGTAGTTGCCAGAGTATTTCCACGTTTTTCATACACCCGCAGAAAAAACTCCAGAAATTGAATTGAAAGAAAATCTGCATCGAGTTCGCCGACCTCACGATAGAGCGCCCGAGAGCAGACAAAGCCCCAGGGCTCGTAGACCTCACTCAGCATGGAAAACACATTTTCCGGCGGCGACACTACGTAACGCTCGGTATCGGTAATCACCTCAAGGTTCAGACAATGTATGTTTCCAGGGGAAAGTGTCTCGAGAAGGCGCTCCGGTGCCTTTGCCGTGAGACATACGCCTGCTCGAAGAAAGAACACAAAATCACCGCGCAGATCTCGTATCGACTCGGGCAGGCGCTTAAACATATCGAAAAAGTCGCTACTGCCAGGCGAAGCGTTTCTATTAGATTGTCCTGCCTCCCTGGATTGACTGACTTCATCAGAAAGGCTGGCATCCCCCGCAAGGCTCTTGGGCGGAGAAACCACAGTCGTAGAATTAAAAGAAAGGGAACTTGCCACGATGGAAGCAAGTGTTTTGGTCAGCGCATTCTCATCCCCGTAAGAAAGCACCACCACATCAATTTTCTGAGCGCGCTCAAGAGACTTCTTCTTCTGACGCCAACGACCAATCATGCCACCACCTCACGGAGGAGATCGTTCCACTGCTCACTGAAGGACTCTATCGTAAAAAATTTCTGTGCGGTCGCACGCCCTCGCATTCCGATTTCCTTACATGATCGGGGGTTGTCCTGCAGAAACCTGAGAAAGTCTATCAGCTCTTCAAGGTCGTTGCTGCAGAAACCGTTAACGCCGTTTTCAATATACTCGTCCTCACCATGAGAGTTCGTGGTGACCACGACGAGACCACACAACATAGCCTCCGTTCGAGACCGAGGATTTGCTGAGGCGAACGAGGGATTGAAAAATACGGAGCTTGTTCCCAAAACAGCTCGATACTCATCAAATGAACGACATCGTATGTCGTCCCCCAGAACGTCAATCGAGACGCTCTCTCTCGCTTTGGCGAGTCCTTCGGCATTCAGACAAAGGGGGTGGCGCGTGTTCGCCGCCAACACCGCTAACATCCGTGCACTCGAGTAGTCAGTCTGCGGCCACTCTTCCGGGCTAAAACCATGGCGAATGAACCGCGACTCGGGCAAATTCCAAAGTTCCAGTGCTGTCTGACTATTACATACAACATGACAGCCTTCGAGCATTTCTTTCATCTGCGAAGAGCTGCAGCCATCAAGCATATTACAGCCATGATTTATGACGATTTTCGCACCCGTATATGAGCGCTTCAAGCGCTCAAACAGGAAACGCTTTGCCGGTTCCTGATACGTCCACTGGTCGACGTGCAGAATCGCGACATCGGTCTCCACTGAGTTGAAATCGGCCACCCAGCGAATCGAAGATGGTACGGGTCTGTGCTCCCTGGCCCAACGACGGTAGGTGCTCGCCAGGTAGTAAAAGTTAGGGGGTAGCTTGCTGAGTTCATAGTCATGCCCGGCATGCCAGGGAATCTTGGCGATAGAGAGAGATGGCAAATCCGACGCCACTGAAGGAGGAGTCACAGGCGGTGCTTTGGGACTTTTTGACTGACCGCGATACGGAATGCCGAACACCATAGTATACTAGACCTTTCTGCAATGCTGCGTTCTTCCTGTTCCCTCTACAGAATTCACGCCACAGCCTGCACTAACAAAATCGATCCGTAGATCCCTTCTCCCTATGGAAGAGTCCGGTGCCTTACTTAAGGCCCACGACATTTTCGCTTTCGACCCGCGCGCTTTGCTGCCCGGACTGATTGTCCCGAGCATCCCGCCCCACCGTACCGAAGGCGGACTGTCCAATGAATGCTCGGTTCATAACTATGAGATTTCCGAGCAAGCCAAGCATAAACACCTGAATACCGGCGATCATGGTCAACTGGGAGAAGTTACCTATATAGCCGTGAAGCCAATAGTCCCTGAAAATGCCCTTCATGAATCCTGCGGAGAACAAAACTACAGCCACGGGGAAGAACAATCGCATCGGGTAAAAGATTAAACCCAGTCGGCATACGAGCCGGAAAAAACGAATGGTATCCTTAATCGGTTTAATCGAGGAGGAACCCTCTCGCTTGAAATAATTAATCGGGCAATCAAGGGTTCTAAACCCTCCCATGATTGCTCCCATGGTGATGGTGGAAGTAAAGCTGAATCCGCTGGGGTAAAACGGCCAGAGGTAGTAGCAAAGCTCTCGTGAAAAAACTCGCATTCCGCTGTTGAGGTCAACGATCTTGGTTCGGGACATATACGAGGCAAAGAGATTCAACATCTTCTTGGGGAATCTGCGCAGCATGGGAATCTCACTGACTTCACCAGTGCGAACACCGACGACCATATCGAAATCGCCCACCTGCTCTACCAGCTTGGGCATGTCGGCGATTGGGTAGGTTCCGTCAGCATCGGTGATTGCAATCCAGGGCGAGTTCCCCGCACGGACACCACTCTTAAGGGCAGTTCCGTAGCCGGAGTTCTGCTCGTGGCGAACGTAGATGATTCCCGGCTCGCTACGCAGTTCGTCGACCCCGTAACTCGGGTCCGAGCCATCATTCACGACAATGATGGTCGCATTGATTTCCGGAGTTTTATCGAAGGTCGCACGGCAGGCTTCAATCGAATCGCGGACGATCTGCACCTTCTCGTTATATACGGGGATGATTACATCAACGGCTTTTGACATTATTTTCTGCCCAATCGAGAGAGACGAAAGATGACACAAATCAGTCTCTCTGTGTAAGTAATTGCAATTACTAGATAAAGATTCAGTTCAGCGAAAAGCTTTCGAGGCGACCAAAAGTAGCACAAATGTGATAGGAATTGCAATGTCGCAAGGCTTCGCTCCCTGAGCGCACTCTATGCAAAATTTACGCTTCGAGCAGCCAAAATTTACAAGGCCTGACTTCCCGGGAAATGACAAGCTCGCTTGAAGACACGCTACCAGCAATGGTAGAGCTATGTCGGCAAAATAAGAGACGCTCTTGCGGGGTATGGCAAAGCTTTCGAGCAGTAATCGTGCTGGCAGTTCCGGACGGCACTCCGCTACTCACCCGAAAAAAAGCGTTTGAATTTTAAAGTATTACATTAATAGGGCAGAGCAAATCCATGAGCATTACCCCCGATACTCCCATGCGGGAACGATACGTTGAGCTGGCCTTGTCGTACATCCCTCACCTCGTTCAGCTTGTCGACCGCAATCCCTACAGCCCGACCTATGGCTGTTTCGATCGGGAATACTGGCACTATCGCACCCTCGACTTCCCCTGCGGTATGAGTCAGGAGTTTGTGCTGCCCTTCGCGCTTCTTTACCTCAACGATTTCCCGGGCAACAAATACTACCAATGGGAGCGCATGCGAGAAATTGCGGTAGCCGGTATCGATTTCGCACGGCGAAGCTCACACTCTGATGGTACCTGTGATGATTATTTTCCGCAGGAGCGTGCAATGGGCGCCCTGGTCTTTTCGACCTATGCCTGCACGGAAGCATACCAGTTGCTCGGTCTGAAAGATGAAAAGCTGCTGGACTTCTTTCGTCTGCGCGGCGACCACCTCGCCAAACACAATGAAACCGGACGCCTCTCAAATCACCAGGCCTTTGCGGCATTGGCTGCCTACAATATCTACATGGTGACCGGCGATGAGAAATACAAAAAAGTCGCAAAAGAGCGCGCCGAACTAACGGTATCCTGGCAGAACAAAAAAGAAGGCTGGTTCCAGGAATACGAGGGCGCCGATCCCGGCTACCACACCTGCACCATCGCCTTTCTCGCCAAACTCTTCCAGAAGAACAAGGATGAGTCACTGATCGAGCCGCTCGTTAAGGGCGTGGAGTTTGCATGGAATTTCATGCATCCGGACGGTTCCTACGCGGGCGAGTACGGTAGCAGAAACACCTACCACTTCTACCCGCACGGCTTTGAGGTAATGAGTAAGTACACGCCAAAAGCCGGTCAGATTGCCGACGCCTTTCTGCGCGGACTCGAAACTGATAAGCGCTATCACAATGACGACGACCGCATGTGTTGCCATAACGTCTATGACTGGCTGCAGTCATACCTCGACTACAATCCCGAGCGTCCTGAGCCGATTCAGAATCGGGCAAACTTTGTCAATTGGATGCCGGACGCCGGAATGCTGGTAAGCAAAACTGACTCCTACTACTGCATTGCCAACATGAACAAGGGCGGTGTGGTGAAGGCCTACAACCAGGAGCATTGCATTGGCAGTGATACCGGGCTTATCGGGGAGTCTGATGACGGAGAGGTTCTGGTTACCCACCTCATGGACCAGGAGCACAAAGTTTCGGCTGATGTGGAGAATAAAAAGTTTACCGTAG
>JAUIMJ010000292.1 GCA_030433295.1 bacterium
TCCCTCAGGAAACTCGCTTCAGATGTTTTCCGTTGCGTATGTGATAAAGCACTACGTTTATGAAAATGCTCTAAGTGGTGTGATACTGTGGGGTGACCGCAGGCAAGGTGCCCGGTGGTGTTAGGGGTGTTTACGATTAGAGACTGACCAACGCTTTATTTGCACGGTGAGCTCACGCTCGAAGTCTCTCTTGTTCTGCCCGAAGGCGACCTTAAATGCCTGAGGCTCAGACACGCCGTCCTGCAGCTGGGTCAGATATTGGGTGATGGAGCGAAAGCCACGCTTCATAATAATCTTACGAGTTGCAAAAAGGGACTGGGCGTATGCCGCCGGCACGTATGCATGGTCCAGTGTAGTGAATCCGTTTTGCAACCAGTCGAGCGGAATGGCGTTGTTTTGGCTTATCCATTCTCGAAGTGCCGGTCCGAGCAAGGGGTTCGGGTGGCCTTCAAGTATTTGCGCTACGCCCTCGTCGAGCCATGCAGGGCAGCGGTAGCGAGACATTTCAGCAATGAAGGCGTGGACATACTCGTGACGCAGGGCTCTGCTGAGTTCTGCTCGGTCCATCCCCGTTTTCGCAGTAAGCGGGATAGTGATTTCGTCCCGGAAGTACATGGCGCTCGTCCATGCTGGTGCTCCGGTCTGTCGCCGAAACTCTTCCGGGGGCAAAAATCGAAGAACGACCTTCTTTTTCGGGGAACTTTGAAAAATGCGGCTGAGTTCCTCGTAGGTATCGTTGAGGATCGTAATCGAACTCTTTGCGAGATCTTCGATGTTGATTGTATCTGCCTGGGGCGAAGAGTCGTCTCTGCCAATATGAAGAATAAATCGAGGTGTGTTGAAGGTGGTATAGCGTTTTGCATCAGCGGCGACTGTTGATGGCGGGCTGACGCAGAGAATCAGAAGGCAAAGCAGTATGAACGCAAGCGCGTGCATTACCTTGCTCGTCGGACCTGTTTCGTCCAAAAACCTCTGACTGCTTCTCTTCACTCGAGAACTTCTCCGTCTAAAACCTGCTCTGAAACCGGGGGAACCCAGATTTCATTCTACCAAGTGGGGGAACGCTATATTAGTGCTATCGGAAGAAAATCCCGGGAGCTTTTGCACTTTTTGAGTAAAACTGAGGCTGGCAGTAAAACCTATAAAAATTCTATACTTATAGGGGCTTGAGGGGAGCGCTTATGCTTGCTTGGATCCGCCCTTCGACCCCCGGGCGCATCTCCTGATTCAAGGGAGGACTGGCGCATCCATCAGATCGTGCTTATCTTTCTTTATACCTGAGGTAAAATAGGCTAAAATTTGGGGTATGTGCTCCGGCTGTTCATCACCTGAGTTTTCGGTGTTTTTCATCGTGTCAGGAAGCATGATAGCCTCGACGCGCAGGTTTGCTTGTTTGCCTGAAAATGGTTCGGGATATACGGACCTGTATAAGAATTACATTGGAGATTTAGAACATGTCTGAAGTTGCAGCGGCTGGTGAAGAAACTGTCTCGAGTCCGACAGCCCCCGAGCAAAGCGGAAATCCTGTTGTGATCACCGCAAAAGCCATAGAAATGGTAAAAAAAGCACTTGCGGAGGAGGGCATCGAAAGCCACGGTCTGCGCGTAGCGGTTCGGGGTGGTGGCTGCTCAGGCCTTGAGTATGCACTGGATGTCTCTGAGACGAGTAGAGCCGGCGATACCGTTTTTGAGGTCGACGGACTGAAGGTATTTATCGATATGGCCAGTGCTCAGTATCTGAAAGGGACTGAGATAGATTACGTGAGTGGTCTTAACGGAACCGGATTCAAGTTCAACAATCCCAATGCCACCCGTACCTGCGGATGTGGCTCTTCCTTTAGCTAGGATCTCTTTTAAGTAAAGCCGAGTTTCCGAGCTGGACCGGAACACGAAATTCGGGCACGGCAGTGGGGCAGGGGCTCGCCTCCTGCCTGCTGTGGAGCGTATCGCCGAATAACAGCTGGTCTCGCCTTTTTATTCCCGATTACAAGATATTGTTGCGCTGATGTCTGAAATTGAAAGTGCTGAATTGCTGAGCTGGATTAAGAGCGGAAAATCACTGGCTCTGGTCGATGTGCGGCAGCCGGAGGAATTTGAGCTCGGGGCTATAGATAACGCGGTATTGATCCCGCTTATGGAAGTTCCCGAGCGCCTGGCAGAGCTTCGTTCTCTGGCCGAGAATGCAGAAGTCTGTGTGGTGTATTGTCGTTCTGGTGGGCGAAGTCAGCAGGCAATCGCATGGTTGCATGAGCAGGGTTTCTCCGGGCTTTTGAATCTGGCAGGTGGCATCAACGCCTACGCCGAGGTGAGCGACTGCGGACTGCAAGCGTATTAGGTAGACTCATTCATTCCCAGGCCGTGAACTTCCTTTAATTTTACTCTTTTTTTCGCGAGGCCGATGGCACGAGAGGACCCGTGTCCGCGCCTGTTATTTGTCCATTTAGCGATTCCCGCACGGCTTTTGCGGAATTTCGCTTTCCGGCCTTAACACGTCCGATATTTACCCATTGATTTGCCCGCAATAATGGCAATTGCCTTAAAAGCTGTTCAGGCTAAATCGGGTAGCTACTTCTTTTAACCTGAAACTAGTGCATATTTTCTGAGCATTACCTTGCCTTTCCAGCATCTTTAGCTGTGATCGCATACTTCGGCGGAAAAAAAGTACTTTGCGTGAGCAGGCTTTACTTGGTAGAGCTTGGAAATACTGCAATTTTCCTTTGAGTATGCATTGTCTGTGGAGAGGTCGCGGCCGAACATTGTTCTTGCACATGAGCAGGCGCGTTTTGTTTAAATATTCTTTAATTGAAAAAAGGATCTTCGTAAGATGCGAGCCAAACAAATAATTCTTATCGTTTGCATAGCCTGCTTGGGTCTAGGCAGCGTTGCAACTGCCCAGGATATATTACCGCGCGATAACGGTTTGTACGATTATCATCGTTCTCCTCGGTATCGTGAAAGTGAAGGTCACCCCATTCGCACACTGGCATATGTGTTACATCCGGTGGGCTGGATTATCAGAGAAGCAATTTATCGTCCGATGAGCGCTTTCGCTGGTAGCACCCGGTTCACTCGCAGCTTCTTCGGATTCCGCGAGCCCTTCGATTATCGTGAGCCCATTTGTTTCAGCAGTTCGGATGCTATTCCAGACTGTCGTCAATTGCCTCCTTACACCAACATCGGGAAGTACACGTCTCCGGACCTTATTTCCGGTGGTGACGGAGAAGTGGCTACAGACGGCGAGGGTATGGCTGTCGGCGAGCGACAGGTATTCTTCCCCGACGTTAACTTTGAGTTCGACAAGGCTCAGTTGAATGACCTCGGTCGCGGACGTGTTCGTCAAATCGCGCAGCTTTTGGCATCCGTTCCCAGCCTCAACATCGTTATTGAGGGACACACCGATTACAAAGGCACTGATGACTACAACATGAACCTGGGAACTAACCGGGCTCAGGCGGTCATCAATGAGTTGACAGAGCTTGGCATTGACCCCGCTCGTCTTTCTCCGCTCAGCCTTGGTGAAAGTAAGCCAATATTCACCGAAGAAGAAGATTGGGCTCGAGCAGTAAACAGAAGAGTTCAGTTCTCTGTTCAGGGTGCTGCAGCAGCAGAAGAAGCGCCTGCTGAGGCAGAAGAGGGTTAATCACCTCTCAATCCAAAAAAAGCCGGGAATGAAAATTCCCGGCTTTTTTTTTGTCCATCTGCGAGTGACGTATCATCTATACGCAGAGACGACTGCTCTAGCTACTCTTCCCCCGCACGGACTTACGTCCATGCTCGTAAGGATTTTTCGCTACGCTTAAATGAAAAATTCTTTAGTCCTTAAACCAGGGCAGCGCCTTCTTCCAGAAGCTTTGCGTTTTGCCAAATCCTGATTCGGCCAGCACGCTTTTTAGTGTCTGACTCTCGGTGAGCAGCAACATCTGTTCGCGCTCAGAGCGGGTCTCGAGACGCTCTACCCGTTGTCTTAACCAATCACGCTCCTGGCGCAGTACTTCCAGCTGCTCTTTTAAAGAAAGGTTCTGCTGCGTAAGTGCCTCGCGTTCTGTGTCGGGAAAATTTGCTGGAAAGGCCTCATTACTTTTTCCGGACTGCTCCGATGCTGAAGCCGCATTCTGTGTGTTAAGTGGAGAAAAGGCAGCACCGTTTGAACTTAGCTGCATGCCTCGTCCGAAATACTTACTCGCAATATCTCGGGCTGAAGATTCTGCCTGCGCACGCGCCTCCGCGAGTTCCGGCGATGCGGCAGCTACCTCCTGCTTTTGAGCCCCATCATCGAGCTCATCTGTTCTCACAGAGTCGTTTTGCATTAGCGGTGGAAGGTCCGACTCAGGATGTGGCTCATTTGGGCCTTCCCCGTGGTCTGCTCCTCTCATCTCAAGAGGGGCTTCTGCTTCCGAAGTTTCCTCGCTTCCTGCATCCTGTCCCTGTGCCTGCTTTTTCGTATAAAAGAGGTTGCGGATGTCTCGTTCATCAAAGAATTCAGCCCCCTCTTTGTCGATTACTCGCAGGAGACCAAAATCCCTGTAGCGGTGAATGGTATCCACCGTTACGCCGGCAAGACACGCTGCCTTGTCCTCATCGAGCAGGCGGCTCGTGGTTTCGGTGCTCTGTGATTTTAGCTGCAGATTGCTAGACATACGCCGGAAAACTCCATTCGGCTGGAAACGGTGAATATTCTAAAATTCGTGCGGACGCGCGTTTCGCAAGGATTCTCATCCGCAGAACTCTCAGGAGATCTCCTCCTGAGGGGGACCGCAGAGGCCACAATATGTGGGGTTAAGACTCCGAGCACAACTTCTATATAAGGTAGTTCGACGGAGAACACCAATGGTAAAGTTCCTCGATGGCCTCCGTTCTCACTGACCGCGAAAGGCATATTTTCATGCTTTCGAAAGCCGCCTTCAATTTTATATCTTTTCAGGTACTTAGAAAGATATTATTATTGGCCGTGGTTACTTAGCAGCGTTTGAGGTTCTCTTTACGACTAGAATTCACTGGGTGTGCTCAAAATGGAAAATTCCGAGTTTAGCGCTACGGAGATACGGAAGATCCTCCAGGGATTGTTTCCGCATCGCAGGCTGGTTCTTTCCCAGTTTACCTTTTTTAATCAGGTTGGTGTGGCCACCCCGACGGGGTCTACGTTCAAACGAGGACGCCGTTGCTACCGTCTTAAGGACCTGCTCTCCATCGCCTGTATTCTCGCCCTTAAGGAAGAGGGGATTCCCTATAAAAATGTTGAGGTTG
>JAUIMJ010000293.1 GCA_030433295.1 bacterium
GGCTGAGGATCCGAACGAAAGGCACAACTTGGTTGATGATCCATCGGTTGCGGAGAAACAAACAGAGCTGAAGCAACTGAGAGCGTTCTGAACCTGGAATAACCGAATCGAAGATAACTCCGGTAATCAGAGGTGTCACCGCTCCGATGGCTCCCCCGAGAACGCCCATGAGAAAAATCATCAGCACTTCCCGTCGCTGATTGGAGAGCCCGTGTTGTACAAGGTCTTTCCAGTCCAGCGGATGTTCCGGGAAAGGTCGATAGAATGCAATTGCTCGTGTCGATAGCTTTGAAGCGGTCTCCTGCGTTACTTCAAAAGGCTCGGAACCCCGGGGATCAATTACCCGGTAACGCTTCGGTGCAATCGGAAGCAGGGCCAGTGGCTCTCTTCCCTCAGCGGTAAACCCAAGAAGGGGGCCGCAATCAAACTCCCACCACCTGTCTTCGAGATTCACCTTGCGCATTCGGACACCGGAGGAGCTACAGATACCGCGAAGTGGATCCTCTATGGTCTCCTTCTTTCCGAAATCGGGATGTGGATTAAACGATATACCCTGTCTCTTTCCGATAATGGTGCAGGCGTCGTAATAGGGGTCTCCCGTTTCCTGTAGCAGCATAGCTTCGGCGGGCGCCTTCTCATCCATTACCGTGACCAAACGTTCTAATGAACGCTTAAACCTGGTGGTATTGGTCTTTACTTTTCCACGAATACGTTTCTCTTCTTCTGCACGCTCCTCCTCAAATCGCTGACCCAGCGCCATTCGCAGAAGACTGTGAAATACCTCCAGGCAGCGAGATCCCGCGGTTTGCGAGAGAATACTGCTCGTCCTCGAACATTCAAGAGTTGATCCGGCCGCAGTAAGCAGCCACATTGAATTTGCGCAGGGAAAAGGTTGTGAAGCAGGCTCAAGAAGCAGACTTTCACTGCCGCAGATACGCGAGCTTCCATGCGCATGCGAGACCCATACGACCTCACGTATTGCCTGGGCTACAGACTCCTGTAACACGCAGAGTTCTGTGTCGGGTTCCAGAGCTGTTTCTGATTTTGGCAGCTCGTGCTCATTGGGAAAGCTCGCAGCAGACAGACCAGATATCCAGGTCTCAAGCGTCTGCAGTAGCTGAGCATCACCGGAGCTGAAAGCCTCATCCAGTGCGCTTCGAGGGATTTCCAGCAGGCGGGTGCTCGGGCCGGGGGCTACCTGAATACTGGCACCATCCGATATGGCCTCAGAACAAAGCGGCAGTAGTAAATCCCCTGCAACACGGCGTGCCAGGTGTCGTCTCGGCATCGTAATGACATCACGCTCAAGATAGACGGCAAAGAGATCTACGTAGCCATCCTTGATCAACCATGCGGTGTCAGACTCGCTTAAAAGAAACGGAGAATTACCTCCTAGGGTAATAGAGGAGCCCAGCCCGCCAAAAGGGAGCGAATCGTTTCCTGTTACAATTCCCGTTTCTTCCTGCATCTCGCCCAATACTAACTCAGTGTGCTGCGTTGATTAATTTCTGATACATTCCTTCGTTTGCCATCAGGTCCTCATGCGTTCCCCGCTCTACGACTTTGCCGTATCTAAGGACGATTATTTCATCGCAATCTCTGATGGTACTCAGGCGATGGGCGACGATGATGCAGGTGCATCCGCGTCTTCGAAGGTTCTGATCAATGGTTTTCTCCGTAGCCGGATCCAGGGCACTTGTGGCCTCATCAAGTACGAGAACACTGGGGTTGTTTACGAGGGAGCGGGCGATTTCTAATCGCTGACGCTGACCGCCACTGAAGTTAGTGCCTCCCTCTTCCACCAGACTGTCGTAGCCACCCTGACGTGCGGAGATAATATCGTGAATATCAGCATCCATCGCGGCTTGTAGGAGTCTGTCCTCGCTGATGGTGTGATCCCACATTGTTAAATTCTCGCGAATGCTGCCCTCGAACATTGAGATATCCTGATCGACCATTGATAAGGAGTTTGTGATTATCTCTCGAGGTATCTCTTCCCGACGAAAGCCATCGAAAAGGATATCCCCGTCCCAGGGTTTGTAGACCCCTGCTACGATCTTCGAAATAGTTGACTTTCCGGAACCGGAGCCTCCGACCAGGGCAACCCGCGTTCCCGGTTCAAGGTCAAGGCTGAAGGACTCAATCAGCGGCGGATCCATTGGGCTAAAACCAAACGATAAATTCTCAATCCTGATTCGCCCGCTGAGCTTTGCGGAGTTCTCAAAGTATGCTTTCGAGTGTTCTGTCAGTTTTGACTCAGTCGCCGGGTCGGTCTCGTAGCGCATCACATCATCGAGACGGTTCATATCGCCTTCTGCGTCCTGTAGCGTACCCGCCAATTGCACGAGGCGATTTACCGGTTCACTGAAACTCATCATCAGACCCTGAAAGGCAACCAGAGTCCCCATGCTCAGCTCGCCGTTCATCACCCGCAGACTACCGAAGCCAAGAATCGCCGCGGTGTTAAGGGTCGTAAGTGTTGTCGGCAAAACCGAGAATGCATTGATCGTAGCTCCCAGGGCCTGCCGGGCATTTGTTACCTTTGCCTGATGACCCGCCCAGCGAGCGAAGAAGTCAGACTCAGCGCCCGAGGCCTTAAGCGTTTCGATCATCTGCAATCCACTCATCGCGACACCGATAACTTTACCCTCTTCCTGTTGCATTCTCTTGCTGCTATCTGCACGCTTTCGTCGCAGAAGCATGAGCGCAAACACATTTAAGGAAGCAAAGAGAATACCAATGCTTGTCAGCACCCAGTCATACAGAAACATCAGGCAGGCAAAGAAGAACATACTTACGAGATTGAACACGGCAGTTGCCATATCTCGTGAGAGAAGCTTTGCGACACTGTTACCCAGGGAGACTCGACTACTGATATCCCCTGCATAACGCTGGGTGAAAAACAGAATCGGCAGACGAAGCACATGCCAGAGAAAGGTACTCGAAGTGGTAAGAGCAAGCTTGGTCTCCAATCGAAGCAGATAATGCTGCTGAAGCCAGACGAGTACTCCCTGAATACATGCCGCTACTGCCATGGCAAAGAGCAGCGGGTTCAGGTACTCCGTGGAACGCCCGACTAAAAAATCATCCACGAATATCTTCGAGAAAACAGGCACCACTATTCCCGGCAAGACCAGGCCAACACTCACCAGAGCGACAAACAAAAGAGCTTTTTCCGAGCCTGCGATACGAGGCTTCAGAGACTTTATTATACCAGGCCTGTCGCCGCCTTTTTTGAACTCATCCCCCGGCGAAAAGGAGAGTACGATTCCCGTGTAAGCCTTGTTGAATTCTTCGGTCGAGACGGTTCTCGGACCCTCTCCCGGGTCATTAAGGAACACAATGTTCTTTGCGGTATCGCGACCTTCAACAACTAGAAAGTGATTGAAGTTCCAAAAAACAATAAACGGCGTCTTGATTTCCCAGAGATCTTCGACCTTCTTCTTGTAGCCTTTTGCATCCAGCCCGTATTCTCGCGCTGCCTTGGTGATATTTGAAGCCTTACTTCCGTCTCGTGATACGCCACATGCTTTGCGCAACTCTTCAAGCTGAACAAATCGACCCCAGTAGCCGAGGATAATCCCCAGGGAAGCAGCCCCGCACTCCACCGCTTCCATCTGCAGGACGGTCGGGGTGTGCACGCGTTTTCGCGAGCCAAAGGAGAGAATGTCTCTGACACTAAATGCCATGATTCGCTGACTTCCTAAAAACCTAACTTCGAACGAATATAGGGCACCACGAGGCTTATCGGAGCACGACGCTTCACGATTACATCAGCAGTACACACAGTACCTCCGGAAACCAATACGGGCGGTCCCGACCCGGAGGTCCATTTGTAGCCGCTCTTTGCCTCCGGGTCCGGAATGATATCGGCATACACCGCAATCGGCGGCCCTGAGTCTATGAAGAGATCGACGAGGTCCGGGTTATTCAGCACGGCCATCATCCCGCTTCGCGTGGAAGGATAGTCGGACACCTCCCTTACCTTTCCTACCATCAGACCGAACTCTTCCTTCTTTACGATTGAAGGAGCGATATGAATTTCCATTCCTTTTTCGATCTTTTTTCCGTCACGGGGAGAGACATAGATAACCGCCTCAAGTGATTGTCCCTGTAGTTCCACCCCGATCACCTGGGTCCCTGCCTGAACCAGGCTCCCGACATCTGCGGTGATTTCTACCACCCGACCATCATGCAGTGAGCTGACATAACGCTTCATGTCCCACTCCTCCATGACATCCTGATATCGGCGTCGAGCTTCATCAACGGCGATTCGCAGTTTCAGTTTTTCGCGGGCAGAACCGCTGCGGATTTGATTCTCTCTCACCTTCAGATCGTTAAGCTGGTCGTTGATACGCTCAATTTCTTCCTGGGTATCTGAGAGTTCCTGCTTTACCGCAAAGAGCTGCTGTTTCGTGATCAATCCCATTTCAAGAAGATCGTTTTTGTTTTTGAGTTTCTTGCGCAGAAAGCTTTGCTTCTTTTTCTCCGCGGCAATCTGAGCGACAAGGGTTTCGCGTTTGCCCACGAATGCCTGACCATGAAGCTGAAGCTCTTCTTTCTGAGAGCGCTCGAATAACTTGAGTTTTCGCTCTGCTTCGGAGAGTTCCTCGGCTCCGGCATCCACCCGCTCGGCAAGCTGCGGCAGACTCAACTCGGCGACCGTGTCACCCTGCTCTATCGCTTGTCCGGGACGCACCATGATGGATTCAACGGTTCCGTTTGCCAGAGCAACGACGGAAGATACCCCTCCTGGACGAACGAGGATTCCACGTCCGTTGAGTTTCGTCGGTATTGATCCCAGAAAGCCCCAGACCAGGATTGAAAGCAGAAGGAATCCGATAGCACAGAGCGCAAGCCAACCACTTGGCTGTGTTACTTTTAACAGTTGATCGAGTTGCTCCGGAGAAGTGAGTTCCTCCAGTGCCTCATCCGTAAATAATTCTTTTGCAGAGGGCATCTTAGCGTGGCTCTCCTTTTTCGTCTTTGCTCAGCTCAGCCGGTATGCCGGTCAGGCTTTTATAATCAATCTCTATCTTCTCTCCCTCCGGGGAAACGATAGTTCCACTGACCCGACGCAGTTCGATAACCGCGATTGCAAATGCTGTCGCAGCGTCCACTTGCGTAAGAAGGGCCTGAGTGTACTTGTCCTCAAGCTGTTGGAGATCGAGAAGGGTGGATGTTTGCAGGCGGTACTTCTGCCGCTCACTCTCCAGTGCCTGCTGA
>JAUIMJ010000016.1 GCA_030433295.1 bacterium
AGAACTGAGAAAAGCTATTGGCGGCCAGTACGAGAGACTCGCAGCCCAGCAAGGCAAGCAAGGACTTCAGGAGCTTTCCTCGGCGGCAGCGTAAATCTCTTTTCCTCTCTGGCCTTATCCCCCGGGAGAAAGGGCCAGCAAAAGCCATCAGCGAGATGTAACTTTAGAGCCACGGGCGTCTAAGATTACTAAAACGCTGATGGCTGTTTTGTTTTCTCCCACAAAGCTCCGCATTTCCGTGTATCATTGACCCAGGAAGCATATTAACTCAGACGGCATCGGCGCCCCGATCCTCGCTGGTATCGCATCCATGGGCACGCGGAAGAATTTGAAAGAAAAGACTACAAAGCTCGACGAGTGGAGGTCAGATTTCCATCTGACATTTTATCGTATTCTCCTGCTTACGATAATTGTCGCAATGCCCTCCATCGTGGTCTTGTACCAGATAATCGGATTGGAAGGTGGCACAATGCCACAATATCGTGTCGCCGCGGTTCTTATAGCTGCTTTGATACTGCTCGGATCCTATCGCTCTGAGGCACTGAGACAACGACTCGAATATGTGATGTATGCCGTATTCTTTCTGCTGACCGCGGCAACCATTCAAGTCTGCCAAGTCCACCACTTCAAGTCCCCTCTTGGCATCGGCCTTATAGTGGTAGTGGCACTTTGTGGACTGGGCTTTCAGAAGCCGCCATATCTTCGTTTGTATCACAGTTTCTGCATCGTTCATCTTCTCCTGATTTGGCGATTTGGTAACATACCAGTTGAGACACTAATGATGCTCTTGTTCGGCGTCGCCATCCTTATGATCGTGATGAACTTCTTTCTCAGCGATCGAAACCAACTTCTTCAGACACTTGTCGAGAGAACCCATGATGCGAATAAAGCTAGTGAGCTAAAAAGCCAGTTTCTCGCCACGATGAGCCACGAGATGCGCACTCCGCTGAATGCAATTCTGGGGATGTTGCGGCTGACACTGGAGGATGGGCAGCTGGATTCGAGGGTCCAAAGTAATCTCGAAACTGCTCAGAACTCCTCAAAGATACTTCGTTCCGTAATAGATGAAATTCTCGATTTCTCAAAAATCGAAGCCGGCGAACTCGAGGTAAAAAGAAAGCCCTTTAACCCCTCTGAACTCTGCAACCGAGTTACTGAGCTCTTTGGGCCAGCTTTTGATGAGTCCGGCGTCACCCTGATTTCCAAGGTCAGTCCAAAGGTTCCTCGACAGATTTTCAGCGATCGGCAACGCGTGTTCCAGATTGTTTGCAACCTTCTCGACAATGCGCAAAAGTTTACGCCTCAAGGAGGACAGGTGATCCTGCGTCTGGGCATTTCCTCAGGAGATACGGGAACCCCATGTATCGCGTATGAGGTACATGACTCTGGTATTGGCATATCAGAGGAGGATGTAAAGACTATCTTCCTACCCTTCCGTCAGGTCGATAGTTCATACAGCCGACCATTCGGTGGCACAGGCCTTGGGCTACCTATTTCCAAACAATTGGCAGCACTGATTGGTGGAGAACTAACCGTAAAGAGTACGCCGGGGATGGGAGCCACGTTTACCCTGCTCCTTCCTTTCGACACCGTTACCGAAACGCTCCAGAAGGATGACGCAATCCCAAAAGACGTAGCAGTTTCGAAAGGCGAAGAAAACCCAACAGGCAATCGGGCTAAACAAAATACCACCGCGTCATTGTATATTCTCGTCGCCGAGGACAATACGGTGAACCAAAAGCTAATGGCCAGCGTTCTCAGCCGTGTTGGTCACCGGGTAAGCCTTGCAAATAATGGGGCGCAGGCCCTTGAACGCTTTAAAGAGGAGAAATTTGATGTCGTTCTCATGGACGTTCAAATGCCAGTCGTCGACGGCCTTGAAGCCGCGAGGCAAATCAGAGAATTTGAGGCAAACTCCGAAAGCCACTCGAGAACCCCGATTATCGCGATAACGGCTCACGCATTTGCGGGCGACAAAGAACAATGTCTGGCGGCGGGAATGGACGCCTATATTTCTAAACCCTTGGATTTTGACGAATTCTACGAGACGCTCCATGGGGTCGTGGCACAGGTCGATTAAAATATTATCGATGCTAAGCTAAATAAGATCTGTTAAAATTCGTCGTACTGGTAGAGAATATCGAAAGATACCATTTTTTATACCGGGCGACGTAGCGATCTCAAAAAACGCCGTCTCCTCTTTCCGTGATTTTGTGGGGACCTTTGTAACAAGCAGAGGAACCCGAAAAAATACCCGAGAGACAGCATTTCTGGAAATCGGGAATCGCCGCCCGGGATATGCTTGAACATTGGTAGAGAGCATAACTATGACAAAAGCAGATGCACAGGCGGTTTGGAAATCGATCGTAGCTGTTCTTGAAGAGAAGATGCAGTTTGGTTTCCTCGAGCAGGTCCAGTATGTGGTTTCTGTATCTCTTGAAGCTCACACCCTGACGCTTGGTGTCACCACAGAAGACGCTCTTGATTTTTTCCGCGCCGATGTGAATCAGCAAAGGCTATTTATCGTTAGCCGACCAATCACAACTATCTCCAATATCGAAGTGGAGCTTATCCAGGCCGAGCCGATCCGTTAAGAGCGCAATCGGTCTGCCAATAAAGAGACTCGGTAACGAAAAGAAGTCAGAAGAGGTAGGATCGTGCTTCGCGAGATTTGCTTTTCAGGATGGTGCCCCGCGGAATAGGATTCCCCCGGGGCCCGTCCCGTATGAATGTTTCTCGGTGAGTGAAAACAGCTTACTGCTTGCGTGGACGTCGGATTTTCTTCCAGACGGTCTTTGGGGCGGCACCATTTGCCCGGGAAGCCGCAATGCTGTCTACATATCGATCCAGTCCCGCCCGTAAGTATTCGGGATTTATTCCCAGGCACTCACAAACGTTATCAAAACTGAAGACATACGAGTAATCCCTGGTATCTACCCACTCACTCGCGTCAACCGCGGAGCGTCGACGCTCCCGAGCGACCGATGTTTTTTGTGAGATGTACGCCTCGATTCCGTCAGAGAGAAGCGCAGCCATTAACTTCCTCTCACCTCCGCTCAAGCCGTTGTCTTCGGAAGACAAAAATTGACTGGGAAGCACAACATCCGGCTCGAACAGACTGGGAAGCGTATCGACAGTAGATGAGCGTAAAGCGTTTGAATAGTCAGCCATGGTAAATCCCTAAACCATCCTTCGGTTAAAACACACTCTCCAAATTACCTCAGTGAACGCATAAGAAATGCAATGTCGCTGGGACCTAGAGCGGAAAAGGAAAACAAAAAACGACTAAAACCGACTAAAAAATAAAACCTGATGTTGACTAAACGTTATCGTACAGTGTCATAAAATCCAGAGCTATCTCTAGAATGACTATTCGTTTTAGGCACTTACAATTATCTGAGAGAAATCAATGATTTCCAGGGATTCATTAAGAAAAAGGAGTGCTTAGATTCCGGGCGCCCCACAATGTTGTCAAAAGCTGGTGACACTAGTGACATAAATTGTTCAAGTTTTGCTTTTTCCGTCTGACAAAGGTACCGAAATCTAACCGCAATTGCTTCATCGATTTTAAAGCCCGGCAGCAAAAGCCATCAGGAATATTGCGTATCTTCGCAAAGCCCCGCGTTATGCGCAGTGGAGTCCCCTGATTAATCAGAGGAACATTACACGAAGATTTTCAAGCATTTTGTCACTTTTGAGCAGAACAGCCCATAATAGCCCAGAAATGCCACTCGTTGGAGCAGTCTCATAACCGATTACGTCATCTCTATCACTTCTGTCAGTGGCGGGCGCAGAATCCTGCGGCGCGCTTCCTGCGCCAGAAGGGCCAGCTCGTAATGGCTCTCACGGAGTCTGCTGAGCTGGTTCAACTGCTCTGCCGTCTGTGTAATAAGACGGGCGGCATCACCTTCGGCGACACCATTGAGAAACAGCAGGCCACGAAAGACTCCCCAGTCCTCGGTTTCCGACCAGGTCAACACCGTGTGCGCTGCATCTGGCAAAACGTCCAGGTAATCAACGGTACCCGGCATTCCCTGCTGTTTCACCGATTCCAGAACTTCGGACAGTTTTTCAAGCACATCTGCAGGAAGCACGTCTTTTCTGCCAACGATGTATTGTCGGTAGGGATCTCCGGCGATGGATGCAACTATGGCCAGCAATTGATCGGAATTCACTCCATCAAGTATCCCTCGCTCAATCACCTCGGCAAGTTCCAGCACCAGGGTGGTAAACAGGTTAGCGGCCCAAAATCCCTTTTCAGACAGATTATCACCATCAACGTACGACAGATTGCGCAAGCCGCTGAGGGCAGCCTGGAGTAAATTTGTCTGCCGTTTTTCGAGTGCTTTAGCATCTCGGATCTTTCGTCGAATGCGCTTGAGTTCCTTTCTCTCCTGCTTACTTACCTCAAGCGATTCATCCGGCTGCTGTTCGAGCGCATCGGCGAGTTCCGGGCGCATTTGCGAAAGCATGTTCGCGGCCTGCTTCCTTAATTCATCGGCTTCCCGTCTGTCGTTGAACGCGGCAAGACTACGTTCAACAGTAAACTGCAGTCCGTCAACAGTTCTGTATCTCAAGAGGTTGAGTACGGTGCTGGGACTCGGGAAATAGGCAGACTCAAGGGGCTCAGGAGGCTTACGTGCGATTTGGGCAAGCACTCTGGCATCACAGTACGCTGAGGGAGCGGCGATACAAAAACCGACGGTATCCTTACCGCGACGGCCTGCCCTACCTGACATTTGCTGGAACTCAGAGGAGGTAAAGTTAACAAACCCCTCCGCACCACGCCGTGAATGCGCAGTAACAACAACGGTTCTGGCAGGGAAATCCACTCCCGCCGCAACAGTCCCGGTTGCAACCAGGACGCGGAGCAAACCAGCAGCCATAAGTTCCTCAAGCAGTAAACGCCACATCAGCAGCTGTCCGGCGTGATGAGCACCTATTCCCGTGGTCAACACCGAGGAATACTGAGGATGCGAAAAAATGAGATCGGCATCCATCTCATACTTTTCGATTACCTCAAGCATTTTCGCCTTGATGGCTTTCTGCTTCGGCGCAGGAATGTGCATTTTCCGATTGCCGGCAGCGCGCTCAGCATCGACATCGCATTGCGCTCTCGAGGACCTGAAGACAATAGCCGGCAGTAAATCGCAGCGTTCAAGCTCTCCGAGAATCATTGCTATAGAAACAGGTCGGCGCATACTACTTGCCTCCCTTTTTCTTGGTTGAGCGACGCCTTGTACCTGACTTGCCATCGGACTTTCGCCCGCCGGAGCTACCCGAGCCACGTTTGCGTCCGCGGCCAGCTCCCGCTCTACGCCCACCGCGTTTAGCCCCCTCACCTCGGCTGCTGGAATAGAACCGGCGAATTTCCGGTGTTAGCACGCCTTTTTCCTCCTCCAGAGGGATTATCCCGAACGAAGGATGGAGAAAGCCCAAACGCATCTCTACCGGACGCTCTTCTTCGACGATGATCTTCACCTTCGCAGAACGGGTATCCTCAATCCAGCTGGCCAGCGTCTCGGGGTTTGATATCGATGCGGACAACATAAGCAGTCTCGCGTTGGGCGCTGATAATATGATGCTTTCTTCCCAGACCGGACCGCGCTGGGGATCGGAAAGATAATGCAGTTCGTCGAGCACGACGAGCGAATAGGTTTCGCCGTACGAGTAAAGGTCATTGCGATAGATTTCAGTCGTGGCAACTACGACATCCGCGTCACCATCTATCTTTCGATCTCCCGTGAGCAGACCAACCCGAAACTTTGGCTCAAAAAGGCGTTTAAATTCTGCATACTTGGTATTCGAGAGCGCCTTCAACGGAGCCGTGTAGATAGCTCTCTGCCCCGATTCTATTGTTCGCCGTATTCCTTCGACGGCGATATAGGTTTTCCCCGTCCCCGTGGGAGCAATGACCAGTGTGTCGTTACCCTCCTCCAAAGACTGGATTGCCTGTAGCTGGAATTCATCCGGCGTGAACGCTTTTGGTTCGGGAACACCGATACCATGCAGTAATTCATCTCTGAGTTCCGCTATTCTTTTACTTTGCTTACTCATTACCTCGTCTGGGTAAAAACACCGGAGTCACTACCTTGAACGGTCTCCCGTTTGCTCGCGTGGGCTACATTTCTGCGTCCGCCCCTCGCGGACAGCGCTCATTTATGCCTGAAGCCCCTTCGGAATCCTGATACTTTCATCATTTATCTGGGGGCACTAGAGCATTTTTTTACGCGCAGCGAAAAATGCTTTCGAGCGCGAACGTCATCCAGCTCTCGAGAAATCGTAACGCGTCGAGAGAAACGAACGAACGCGGGGAGATATCGAGTCCTCCAGGCAGTCAATCGAGGTATCAGCGCTGATCGACCCATCAAAAAGCACGAGAAGCCGCTCGACTGAGGGCAGCATTCGCCGAAGGTCATGACTCACGATAACTACGCTGGGCTTGTATCGCTGATGTAGCTCAGCGATGAGGTCCATAATTACCCTGGCCGCAACCGGGTCCAGCCCACCGGTAGGGTCATCCAATAAAACTAAATCGGGAGAACAAACAAGTGCCCGAGCAATTCCAACTCGCCTGCGCATCCCTCCGCTAAGCTGACCTGGATGCTTCTTATACGCATGCCCGAGCCCGACAGCCTCCAGCACGTCGTAGGCTTTTTGCATTCCCTGCTCATACTCGACAGACTCTTCTGCTTCCGAGCGGTGATATTTCCCGGCATCAATCAAAGGGAAGGCAACATTCTCCAACACACTGAGAGAATCGAATAAGGCACTTTCCTGAAACAAGAAGCCAACGGATGCCAGCCCCTCCCCCTCGAGGCTTTCTCCCTTGATCTGCCTGCCATTCACCTGCCTAATCGTACCACGGTCAGGTTGCTCCACATTGCCGAGAATCTTGAGTAACACACTCTTTCCTGCCCCGCTTGGACCAGCGATACCGACAATCTCCCCCTCTCCTATCGTACAGCTCACTCCCCGTAAGACGTGGTTTTGCCCATAGGATTTATGTATTGCATCCAATACGAACATCAGATCTCCATACCTGAGCCAGACACATTTGCCGGGCACACTAGCTTAACGTTACCGACTCTTCTTTCAAGGCGGCGGTAAAGGAAGCGGAGGTGCCACTACCCGCGCTTCGCGTACGCTTCTCACGCTCAGCCGCGCGCTCATGAAGAAATTCCTCCCAGAGCGACAAGGCATCCTCAAACTCCTCCAGGGATTTTGCGATACACATGCTTCGCCGAGCGGGCGTGGACCCGTGAACACGTCTCGTTACCTGAGAGGTAAACTGCTTCATTCTCCCAAGGATTGAGCGTTCAGGGAGTTCCTCCCGCAAAATGCTCAAATAGCGTCTCAAGACAGCCGGGGTTTCAAGTTCTCCCGGCGCGGTAAACGTCCGTCCTTCAATCCCGGCTCGAATCTCATCAAAAATCCACGGATTAGAGAGCGCCCGGCGTCCAATCATCAATCCCGCAACGCCACGCTCCAGCCGCTGCCTCGCCGTTTCTACGCAAACGACATCGCCACTACCGATCACCGGTATAGAAAGCCGCTCCGCTATGTCGGCAACGATATCCCAGTCGGCTTCCCCACGATACAGGGTCTGACGAGTTCGCCCATGCACGGCGAGCATCTCAACGCCACAATCCTCGGCCATCACCGCAATATCCATCGCGTTGATAGATTTCTCATCCCATCCGGAACGAATCTTCAAGGTCAGAGGAATTGTTACCGCGCGCCGCACCGCTCGAAGCATTTTCTCAAGGTGCCCGGGTTGCCGCATCAGTTCACAACCACCCCCTCGCTTCACCACCTTTGGGGCGGGACAGCCGCAGTTGATATCGATGATGTCCGCGCCTGTAGCCTCAACCATCTGCGCAGCTCGTACCATTGAATCTATACTATGCCCGAAAATCTGGATCGAAATAGGTCCCTCACTATCCCGAAAACGCATCATCCGAATACTCTGCTCATTCCCGCGAACCAGTCCTTCGATACTGATGAATTCTGTGACAAGAAGGCCAATGGAGCCCGGGTTCTCACCGTAGATCAGTCGGCGAAAGGAAGAGTTCGTGACGCCGGACATCGGTGCCAGAATCAGGTTTGTCGCAAGCTTGCAGGAACCAATCTCGATGGGGCGTATCAGGGACATCTCGTCCAAATACCTCAGTCTATAAGTATAATGCGCGGCAACAGACTCCGTGCCCTTCCATAACAATCACATTCGGGCGAACGCGCTTGATAGCGCAGTTCTAGCAGTAAATGCCTATGAAAGGCAATCAGGTCATACCGGCGAAAAAGAGCGAAGAGAAACGCCTGAAGCTGCCGATGTTTTGAGCGCACGCGGTAGCTCCCTACCCCTGAGATTCGTCTATACAGCGACGCACTTCCTGCGCTAATTCCTCGACCGCAAATGGTTTTTGTATAAAACCAAGGGCACCATCGCGTAGTACCGCCTTAGTGCGGCCATCGCTTGAATAACCGGAAGCTATTAAGACTGCGACCCGCGGTGATATCGCCTGCAATTTGTAGAAGACTTCGTCCCCGGGCATGTGGGGCATAATCATGTCGAGGATTACCAGGCGAATCTGCTCAAACTGTCCCTGATACAACTCCAGAGCCTCCTTCCCGTTCGAAGCCGTTATTACCTCATACCCCAGATGCTCGAGACTTCTCTGAATTACGGTTCTCACCGCCTCTTCGTCGTCAATGACTAACACTCGTTCCTGGCCGAGCGGCAATTCCGGCCCATCGCCGTCCGGGCGAGAATCCTCCACCTCTTCGTCGTGCACCGGACAGACAGGAAGCAGAACGTCAAAACGAGTTCCCTTGCCAACCTCACTACTGACATCGATCAGGCCTCGATGGGCTCGCACCATAGCTGACACCGTTGCAAGTCCCAATCCGGTGCCACCCCTTCGGTCTTCACTGCCCGACTTCGTCGTAAAAAACGGCTCAAAAATCCGCCCCAGCAATGATTCGGGTATCCCATGGCCATTATCCTGGATGGCAAAACGGGCATAGTCTCCCGGGTCGAGAAAACCATTTCTGAACTGAGTAGCCTTCTCTATTCGATACTGCGAAAGGCTGACTGCAATTTCACCGTTCTCTCCCAAGGCATCCTGAGCATTGACGAGGAGGTTCAAAACAAGCTGACTGAGCTGTCCCTCATTGCCGTATACGTACATATCACTCTCCCCTCCGATAAATGAGAAAGAGATTGAAGCAGGAAGAGACGCACGAAAAAGATTGATACCGGCAGAGACGAGTAAACTAAGATTTACCGTCGAGAGTTCCACTTCGCCACCTCGGGCGAATTCAAGTATTTGTTGCGTCATAGATGCAGCGCGACGGGCGCCATCCTCAATCGCCGCGATCGACTCTATATCGGCCTCAAGGCCTGCCCTGGATAAGCGAAGATAGGATACATGTCCCAAAACGCCCGTCAGTAAATTGTTCAGATCATGCGCAACACTGCTGGCCAGGACCCCCAGTGATTCCAGTTTCTTCTGTCGGAAGCTCGAGTCATCCTCATCGAGTAGTTCGCTGTGAAACTCCCGGGCTACTCTGACTACATGACCCGCACAAGAGCCATCGGGAAAAAACAGCGGCTCAACCACCAGTTCTAAAGTCGGACCTGAGTGGGTCAGGGCACCTCGCCTGACCCTGCCGCTCCAGCGCTGCCCCCACTCTAATGGCTCTTGTTCCGGGAGCGGCGTGCAAAGATCAAGCAGTGAGCCATTCCCAATTTCGCTCATGCTGATGATATTAAGCCGTTCAAATGCCTCATTGACGTGTAAGACAACACCGTTGTTGCTGAGCAAAGCAACAGGTTTTTCAAATCTGCGAAAGGCGAGGTCGAGAAGCACCGATATAGCTGACATGTTTTGTAGGATTTGTCTTTGGGTAAACCACGCCCGGTAGAGCACTCAGTATCTAACTACCCCAAAGCGCAAACCTACACTAGATCAGATACAAGCACGCGCTTTCTCGCGACCACATTCCGCCTGCGGCAAATAGATCCACCTGGCAGGCAAAATTCGCAAGGCTGTTTCCGATTTAAACACTGTGTGAATAGAACACACCCGAAGTTTGCTATCAGGGAAACGACTAAGAAAAAGGTTTGCCAAATTTCGGCGTTTTGCATAATGCTTGTCATATAAGGGAGTTGTGGCTTTTCTCGCGTTCCGCAAGCCGGTCTGCGTTCGAAAGTCACGGGCTCTGAGAACACCCATGAAGCAAAGCTGGTCTGGTTTTTGCTCCAGTAACTTCTACGGGAGTCTTTTTGAAATCCGGGATTTCATTAATACCCCCTTCTGCCCGGCAGGTGATGCACTGAGGAGTAATTGTCTGAGTGGTATTTATCTGGGCGGTAAATTATGAAGTGTGGCGCTTTGTTTTCTCCAGGTTCTTAGCACCGGCGGCCGTTATGTCGGGGCTGTTGCCATACGCGTTTACACCGGAAGTCAGGAAGTCTTTCCGGTGATTCGCCAGCGTAACGAGAAACGAGGTTGTTTGCTCATTCGGAAGGAGTTCTTTTTGAGCGGCACGCTAGAGCGCCGGTTTGGTTTATGTGTGTTCTTTACTGTTTGTGCAGTGGAAACAGTGAAGTAGTTGTTATTCGTTGTATTTAGGGAGTTGGTAACATGGCTGAAACATTACACGGGGTCGTTAAGTGGTTTAATGACGCTAAGGGCTTTGGCTTTATTGAGCACGAAAGTGGCAAAGACGTATTTGTTCACTATTCGGTAATCGAGTGGGATGGCTTCAAAACACTCAAGGACGGAGAGGAAGTTAGCTACGAACTCAAGGAGGGTGAAAAGGGTCTTCATGCTGCTAGAGTGAGTCGCCCGGTTGCAGCGATGAAGAAGGCTGAGAAGCTGGCAGCTGAGGAGCAGGCTTCTACGAACGAAGAGCCAATCGCACCAAAACTCGAGAGTGGTGAAGTAAACACCGGCATTAAGACCGCCGCTGCCATGATCGAGATCGAGCGTGAAGAGACCAGCGCGAGCAATCCTGGCCTGCCAGAGGAAGCTCAATCTTCGGAGCACGAGCGATTTGAGCAGTAGACAATAGTCTGTTGCTCCTGATGTTTTCTTGTAGGTTTTGACGGGTATTTTCTGTTCTGCCAGTGAATGCGAGCAGACAGATGGGCGCTTCTTACGCGACCGCAATGGCTCTACTGCAAAAATCTGGCGGATTGCGCTAGTGAGTCCGACGCACTTGTTACGCAGGTCCCTGCGTATGAGGCGTACGTATTGCGGGCCCGGGGATGAAGGTATCTGTATATTCGTCCTCGCCTCTGTCGGGAACTGCACCGCTTTGCGGATACGCTTCCCGGAAGAGATTGCGTCAGAACTGAGAACGAACGGCCCGAAAAGCCATCCTCAGGCATCATTGCCTTTTGAGTCAGGGAAGACTCTCAGGCATCGCAAAAAATCTCGACGTTCAGCACTATCCCCCACAGCTTTGTCGTCTTAAGGGACATCCCCACTCCCCCTTCGCTCCAAATCCACGATAGGCTCCGCAGGATACGGCCCAGAGCAAAGCCCTGTATATTGCTCATACGCATTACTCAGGAGAATTTAAGGTTCATCTGTGGTATTCCTTCAACGTGGGATATAAACCGCGTAGTAATCGCCGGTTCAGCGAAATACGGACTCCGGCAAGAAGTACACACCTAGGGCAAGACTTACAGGCAAGAGGAATTGAAACCGCGAAGTATCATATCTATAGTGCTCAGTCTCGGACTTCTCGCACTTGCCTACAGCACCATTGACACAGGAGCTCTCCTCAATACCCTTAGCAGGATGAGCTTTGCGGGGGTCCTGGGGGTTTTGGGACTATACACGGTTAGCCAGCTCGTGAGCGCCTGCAAATGGCAGATGATTCTGAGTGCCGCCCGATTTGAGAGCAAAACTCCTGCGAGCATCCAGGCGTATTTTTTTGGAATGTTCGTCAATACCTTCGGGCTGGGCACCCTTGGTGGTGATCTCGCGCGGGCCCTTTCTTTGCCAGCCGGCGGCGGTTCGCGCTCGCTCGCTATTGCGAGCGTTATCTCTGATCGCATTCATGGTTTGCTCACCTTACTTGCGATTGGTTTGCTTGCAATTATTGTTGTCAGACCAGCCACGCTGGGGCCGCTTGCGGTCTACCTCGCTGGCGCCTCCCTTCTGACCCTAGTCGCTGCCCTCCTGCTCGCAGGTCGCTATATGCGACCCCTCATCACAGATGTGAACGTAGCAGGTCGCATCCTCAGCTCTCTCGCTCTGGCGTTTCCGATACGTCCTCGTTACCTGATCCCCTGCACCCTGGTATCTTCTGTTTCACACCTCCTTCAAATATCTATGCATAGTGTAATGGCCGCAGAGCTGGGGTGCAGTATTTCCTTTGCCTACCTCTTGGCGGTTATTCCCCTCGTAAACATCCTCTCATCTCTGCCAATCAGCGTGCAGGGTGCGGGCGTACGTGAACTGCTTTATGTCTTTTTTCTCGTTCCCCTTGGAGTCCCTAAAGAAACCGCTGTTGCTTTTGGTGCGATTTGGCTAGTTTCTGTTACGCTGGTCAGCGCCCTGGGTGGTCTTTTCTTTCCGATGAACAATCAAGTTAAAATTGCCGCGAATCGGGACGATTTCGATTCGGAAATCATCGATTCAAGCAAAATCAACGTATCGTAAGGACACATTAACCAAAGGAGATCTGAACATGACAAAAGACAAGGAAAACAGCTCCCAGGTAGAAAGCAACATCCGCAGCGCCGCGGTGGTCGGAGCCGGCCAGATGGGGGCGGGAATCGCACAGGTCCTTGCACAAAACGGCATTGCAACCCAACTGTATGACCAGTCTGCCGACGCACTTCAAAGGGCGAATGCTCTTATACGAAAACTTCTCGATCGACAGATAGAAAAAGAGAAGATTAGCCCAGCAGATAAAGAGGCGACACTCAGTCACCTCAGTGATGCGGCAGACCTTTCTGATCTTGCACAGGCGGATATCGTCATCGAGGCAATTATCGAACGTCCTGATGCCAAACACGAACTTTTTTCAAAGCTGGATGAAATCTGCAAACCCCAGACCATTCTTGCGAGTAATACGTCCTCCATATCGATAACCAAGATAGCAGCCGCAACAAACAGGCCCGAAAAAGTAATCGGCCTACATTTCATGAACCCCGTTCCCGTGATGGAGCTGGTTGAAATAATACGAGGACTGCAAACCAGCGATGAAACTTACGCGATTTCCAAAGCGCTCACCCAGGAGATTGGCAAAACGCCAGTCACCGCGCGCTTTGACTACCCGGGCTTCATCGTCAACCGCATACTGGTTCCCATGATCAACGAGGCATTTTTCGTTCTCATGGAGGGCATAGCGACTCCTGAAGAAATCGATGCAGCAATGAAACTTGGCACCAATCAGCCGATGGGACCGCTACAACTGGCGGATTTTGTCGGCCTGGATACCTGCCTGGCGATCTGCCAGATCTTCCACAATGAAATCGGTGAAGACAAGTATCGCCCCTGCCCTCTTCTCATCAAGTATGTCGAGGCGGGTTGGTATGGGAGAAAGGCGGGACGAGGGGTGTATACCTACGAGGAATAGGGAGTCGAAAGGCGAAGCTTCGCATGAGTATCGATAAACGTTCGAATCTCCCCGATGTGCTGCAGACGCTTGACCCCCTGAAAGAATTCGCTTCCTACGATAGGATTACGAGAAAACCATACGCTGAACTCTTTGAACGGGCCAATTGCGCCATTTTGCCGATGTTGTCGGCTCTCCAGCATCGAGAGGACGCGGTGAGAAAAATCGAATAATTCGTCTACTCGTTCCGTATAGTCTCTATGTTCGGGCAGCGACTGCTCGCCGAAGGCACGCCGTAGAGCAGTGAACAAATACGGGTCAGCCAGAGCACCTCTCCCGATCATCAGCCCACGAACAGAAGTTTCCTCAAGCATTTTCTGCGCATCATCTACGCTCCAGATTTCACCATTACCCACAACGGGAAACGGCAGGCGTTTAACCGCCAGGGCGATTTTCTCGAAACGGATTGGCGACGAGTACATATCACTACGAGTGCGACCATGAATACTCAGGAAATCAAGTGGTGCGCTCTCGAGCATATCCAGGAGGGGCTCAAAATTTTCCGTTGAATCACATCCCAAACGCATCTTAATCGAGCACGGCCCATCCGGATGATTCTCCCTGAGGGCATCAATATGCTGCTTCAGTCGATCCGGCTGTTTTAAGAGTGCAGCACCAGCCCCACTTGAATTCACCCGTCGAGAGGGACAACCCACGTTGAGATCTATCCAGTCATCATCTTTGAGATAACCAATCTTTTTCAAACGTCGAATATTGGTCGCAAGGATATCGGGCTGCGAGCTCATGAACTGAATCTGCAGGGGAATACGGTGGCGCACGAAGGGCTTGAGCTTTTGCTTGTATCCACTTACCCGTATAAACTCCGTCGCTACCACGTCAACACCTCCGCAATCGATGATCAGGTCTCGAAACTCAGGCCGTGTGATACCCTCCATGGGCGCAAGCAAAAGCACCGGTCTCTCCGGAGGGACCGCCAGGAGGCGAGAAAAAATATCTGGCTTCGAACTCAAAGCATCACCTACAAGGGGAAAATCCGTCTTCCATTCACATCACAGAAGCGCTGCATCAGGGGGCTACCTTGTAACACAGTTTTTCATCCGCCTCTAGGACAGCGGATTGTCTCTTTTGACGCTGTCTGCTATCAGCTAATTTACGGCCCCTCAGTATCCCCGGGCACGTAGGGTAGATCGGGTAGAACGGCAGTACCGCAGGCGAGTCAATCAAACACATGAAGAAAAGTGAAAAGGTAAAAGAGATTCTCGCGATTTTGGATACGCTGTATCCTGCTCCCCCAATACCATTACACCACAGTGACCCGTACACCCTCTTGATCGCCGTTCTCCTGTCAGCGCAATGCACCGACGAGCGAGTCAACAAGGTGACTCCCGCTCTCTTCAAAGCAGCTGACAATCCGCGCGCTATGTCCCGTCTTCGAGTAGAAACTATCCAGAAGCACATTCAATCCTGTGGCCTGGCGCCAAGAAAGGCAAAGGCAATACACGAACTGTCCCATATCCTGTTGGAAGAACACGATGGAGCAGTACCGGCGGACTTCGACGCCCTGGAAGCACTGCCCGGCGTCGGACACAAAACGGCCTCCGTCGTAATGGCACAGGCATTTGGTATTCCGGCTTTCCCGGTTGATACCCATATTCATCGATGCGCGTATCGCTGGAACCTCTCCTCGGGAAAAAACGTCGAACAAACCGAGCGAGACCTTAAAAGACTGATACCCATGGAACGCTGGAACACATGTCATCTGCAGATAATTTTCTTTGGCCGTGAATACTGCCCGGCGCGAGGACACTCGATTGACGACTGCCCAATATGTTCACGCTTCGCTCGCAAGGGTCTAACACGTTGACATCTCTTATTCGCAAAGTCGCACTGGACCTCCGTCGTCAGAAACCCCGATTGCTTGTTCTCGTGTGCCTGCCAAGAACGGGGTCAAACTACCTTCTGTCAACGCTCGGCTGGCATCCACAATTCAAGAGTTTCTATGAATTGTTCCATCGCGATCCCGAAGAGCGAACTCTGTTTTTCGATACCCAGTATCAGGAAGGAGAGGATCCTATCGCCTTTATAGAATTGATGAAAAACTACCGTTTTAAACGACGTGTGCGAGCGGTATGTTTCAAACTCATTTACACTCAGGCACTGCACCCTGAATTTTCTGCGGCCTGGAACTACCTGCTTCAGGATCCCGAGACATCCTTTCTCCATCTCAGCCGCAGAAATGGTCTGGAGCAGTATCTCTCCTGGAAAACTGCATTCCAGTCCAAGGTCTGGGTCAAAACCGAGAATGAATATCCTCCTCTGGAACGAATCCATGTAGATCCACAGGGATGCCTCCACCACTTAGAGCAGTGCGAAAAGCAAACTGCTGAAATGCGTGACATCTTACCTCCGGCACGAACACTTGAAATCGAATACGAGAGTCTTGTCGAAGAAAAGATTGCAACCCTGAATCAAATCACGTCCTTTCTCGAGCTGCGCAGCAGGTATAATCGCCGCCTCAAGCAATCGACCAAGATACAGCGAGTCGGAAGTCCCCACCATAGAATCACCAACTTTGAGGAGCTGAAACGCTTCTTCTCAGAGACCAAATACGCTAGTTATTTCGAATGACTAGCCTGCTTAAACAGCATTATTTTGCAAAACGCTCCCCTAATCGCACATCGACCAGTAAATCAGCATAACTATAGGTAGGGCGACTGCGCTGGAATGTCGCCGTCCGGAACCACAGTAAACGCTATAACCGTCTAGCCGCCATGGGTAGTTGCTTCATATTCAAATTGCTGTTTTCAGCGCTCGGCCTCAAGCTGGCCTCCCTTCTCGGCAGCACGCCAATAGCCGGTATCATTGTCGGTTTGTTTTTCGGATCTCTGATAGATATCGTCGCCACTCAGAAATGGCGTTCCTGGCGCTATAATACGATAATGCAGAAGCAAGCACAGGCCGCTTTTCAAAAAGAGTTTCTCGGAAGCCTTTTCTTTATTTTTGGCCGCGTTTGCGCAGCCGATGGGGCAATCACACCCGACGAGATCAAAGAAGTCGACTACATCATAAAAGACGTCTTAAAGCTGAATAAACAGGATCGTAAATCAGCCATACAATACTTTAAGTCAGCTCGACAGTCACAGCAGAGCTATCAGTCTCAGGTGGTTGCCTATTACGAACTCTACCGAGATCACCCTGAAATGCTCAATAACACCGTTCAGATGCTTATGCGCATTGCCATGGCAGACGGGCAGATGAACGAGAAGGAAGAAGAAATGATACAGCGTGCCGCAACTATTTTCGGCATATCCCGTGACTCCTATGTTCGATTGCGCGCTTCTCAGACAGGCACGAGCGCAAATATCACCAGCCTTGACGAATGCTACCAGCTGCTTGGTTGTGAGCCTGCTGACTCGGATACAGCGATTAAGCAGTCCTATCGCAGTCTCGTTAGCAAGTACCACCCGGACAAAATCGTTTCCAAGGATTTACCGGAGGAATTTATACAGCTCGCCACAAAAAAAATGCAGGACATTCAAAGCGCCTACGAGACGCTTAAGAGCCAGCGGGGCTTCAATTAGAGTGCAGCTCCCCCGGACATAATCCCAGCAGCATCAGCCAGCTCGGCGCGCAATTCTTCTCGAGAATACTCCAAAAACCTGCTACTATCGCCGCGGAATAAGGGACTGGGAACTTTGGTATGTCTGACCCAAAAAACAAACAGGAAATTTCGGGCAAAATTGATGCTAAAAGTGCGTCCGCTGTAGCTGATGAAGCACCGCGTCCTGAGTCAGAAGCATCCGAATCTCAGGAAACCGCCCTGCCGCCCGCCTCAGGTCAGATATCGATGTATCCGAATGACGACGGGCAGGACTTCAGCGAACCCGAGGAAAATGAGCCCTATCTCGGACCGGCCTGGGCTGTTGTCATGCTGGTTCTCTATCTGCTTAAAGAACTATTCCCTGCTGAACAGTATTCGCTCTTCTGGTTTTTCCAGATCTACATTCTCATCCTCGTCGTCGCTATCACCATATTCACCCTGGTTAAGCGCTACCAATTCTATAAATCCGAAAAATCAAAAAAATAGTGCAAAGACCTTAGTCGTTGCCCGGCTTGTCTCCCCTGCAATTCACCTCCTCACTGCTCTCGGCAGCAGCAGATGTAGGCCAAGGGCGAAGACGCAAAGGACCCGCGTCAACGCTATCGAAGCTTCAATATTCTGATACCAATTGAAGTGATGTACAGAGAGCCGTAGAAGTACGCAAACCAACAGTTCTGCCGCCGGAGTGATTCTGAACTGCTATGAGTCCTTGAATTCCTTCATGAAGGACTCGGCACGCTCAACCATTTCAGCAGATCCAATAAAGATCGGCGTTCGCTCATGGATTGTCTCTGGGACGATATCAAGTATCCTGCGATATCCGTCACTCGCTTTTCCACCAGCGTTATCCGCGAGAAATGCAAGAGGCGCACACTCATATAGTAAGCGCAGTTTACCTTTCTTGTTTTTGGCATCTGCAGGATAGAAGAAGACACCACCTTTAAGCATAGTTCGGTGGAAGTCAGCTACGAGTGAACCAACGTAGCGAAGGGAATGCGGTCTTCCGTTTGGTCCGAACCGAGAGTCTTTCAACCAATCGATAAAGGCGGTCACACCTTTAGGCCATTCGTTGTAGTTACCTTCATTACAGCTATAAATACTGCCATTGGTGGGGATCTGAATATTGGGATGAGTGAGAACGAACTCCCCAATGGTGGGATAGAGTGTAAATCCATGGACTCCCTGCCCGGTGCTGAACACAAACATCGTGCTGGAGCCGTAAATGGTATACCCGGCCGCAACCTGTTTATGGCCCGCCTGTAAAAAGTCCGTCGTGTCATCGGGATCTACTGAGCTACCGTCAGAGAGCCTCTCGAAAATGCCCCAAATAGTTCCGATTGAAACATTCACATCGATGTTGCTGGAACCATCTACGGGATCGAACGCGATGACATACTTGGAATTTGCGTCCCCCTTCTTTGCTGCAATCAGGTGTTCCTGCTCCTCGGAGACCATGGAGCTGAACTGTCCGCATCGGCCGATGATGCTGTTAAAAACGGAATCAGCGTGAACATCGAGGGCTTTAACTTCCTCACCCTGAACGTTTACCGTGCCGGTGTTGGCATCACCCGAATAAATCCCCGCTCTGTTAACTCCTCGAGAGACAATTTTAGTCGCGAGGGCAATCGTCAGAACCATATTCGAGAGCTCACCGCTGGCACCGGCCTCCTTCTCAGTTCGACGGATAAAATCTGGTAGGAACGTCGTATCCGAAAAATTCTGTACTCTCGATAAAAGACTCATTTTCTACCTTTGTCTCTCAGTTAACCCGAACAGTGTTCAGACACATGTGACATAACTGTGTTCCGAAACTGCTTCGTTATTCCTATTTCCCGCGCCGATCCACGTCGGCGCTACAAAATCCTAAGCCGGCTCGCACGTAGCGCAAAACGGCGCAGTGGGAATCACTGCTACCTGCTGCAATCGGCATCGACACAAGACAGGCTGCAGTTCAGATCGGCGGCTCATACTATAACGTATCAACCGGAGGAAACAAATACGCGAAGTAGAATTCGAGCAGCTAGGCACGTTTCCGAACGCTTTCGATTATAAGCGGTAATTCGATAATAAAACTGGCACCCTGGGGACTAACATCTCTGACTCGAATAAAACCGTTATGATCGCGAACGATTGTGTTTACAATCGCAAGCCCAAGTCCCGTTCCACCGCGCTTCGTGGAGAAATATGGCTCAAATAGCTTTGCCTTATCGGGATCAGGTATCCCGAGGCCATTGTCGCTCACTCGTAGTGTCACAAGGCGCAATGCAGGGTCATATGCGGTCGCCACCTGAACGACTCCCTCCTGCTTCTGTAGGGAGGGGGAAGAAAAGAAATTTGCAACTGATCTGATCGCTTTCTGCGTTGCCGAAGTTCCGGTATCCCGCACCGGAGGAAGTGACTCCCGGTACTGCCGAACGGAAGATATTGCATTATCAATGAGGTTTATAAGGGCACGTCCGAGCTGATCCCTGTCCATGCTAAAAGAAGGAATACTTTCGTCCAGCTCCGCTTCAAACGAAATATCCGTATGGGTCTCGCTGTACAAGGCCATCGTTGCCTTAATAACCTCGTTAATATCATCCGGCTTTAGCTCAGATTTCGGCATTCGCGCAAATTCAGAAAACTCATTCACCAGAGTCCTCAAATTGCTGACCTGACTGACAATAATATCGGTAGCCTCACGCAGAACATCCTGATCCCTTCCGGTGAGCAGGTACTTATCTGCTCCCTCGATCGAAGTAACAAATTTCCGTTGAATACGCTCTGCGCATAACTGAATAGGCGTAAGGGGGTTCTTGATTTCGTGCGCTATCCTACGCGCAACTTCCTGCCACGCGGCCATGCGCTGGGCACTGACGAGTTCCGTCAGGTCATCTATCAGAACAACCACACCAAGGGCTTTGTCCTCCTCATCACGCAAATCCGTAAGCGTGAGCTGAACATGCTTGGAACCATACTGCAGGTCCAGGCATACATCTTTGCTGTGTACGGTCGAATGTGGGCTGTGAATTTCCGACATGGCATCGCCAATACTATCGGAAAGCGGCTCAGGCAGTACGTCCTCAAAGTTTCTGCCGAGGACTGTTTCTTCACGCGGAATGCCTACTATCGTTCTCGCTCCGGTATTTATCGTCGTAACCACACCATCGGTATCAATAGCCAAAACACCAACGCCTACCCCCGCCAGAATAGTCTCCATGTAGCGACGCCTGGAGTCGAGCTCGGTAGTCGTCTCGTTCAAATCGTGGGTCATCGTGTTGAAGGATCTCACCAGAACACTCAGCTCATCATCGCCGACCTCCGGAATTCGATGTTCCAGATTTCCGTTCGCAACCTGCTCTGTCCCTTCGGCTAGCAAACCTATAGGAACGGAAAGGTCCCTCGCGAGATAAAAGCCGACCCAAATTGCAGCAAAGACTATCAACAAAGTTACAACAACGAGCGTAAGAAAATAACTCGACGCCAGCGGACGTCGGTAGGTTTTGAACTCCCGGTGATCTTCGAAGGCGTTAACGACCTTACCAAGTGCAGTACTCAGCTCCGGCAACACCCACCGTGTACCGACGAGGACAAAATCCATGGTGGCTTGCGCCTGAGCAAGCGAATCGGCATCAGCACCACCGCCACCAGGAGCCGCCTCTACCTGAGCAGCCCCGGCGACAATGCCATCTAAGACTCCGCTACGTATGGGCGCATACCCTCGGAGGAATTCTCCGTTCAAGGACTGTTCCGCCCTAACTACGGTCACCCCGTCCTTTGCTTCGTCGAGGGCAGCAAGATGAATGTCGGGCTCCTCAACCAAAGAGCCACCCGCCTCCACACTCCGAGCGCGAACGATACGCCTACCATCGGTGGCCACTATCGCAACTTCGAAGAGTCCGTATTCCTCTCGTTTCTTGGAGAGATATAACCTGAGCACTTCGTTAATCTTCTCTCTACGATCCACCCTGTCATCAAGATGCGCTGTCGTTAACTGGGCATGTAATTCGGAGATGTGGCCCGCCATTTGCCGCAACTGTCGGTAGACTCGGGCTTCCTCTGTTTCATAGTGGTAGTGGGCTACATCAAGTGCACCATCGACCGCTGCTGATATCTGGGGAGAGAACCACTCCTGCATCCCTCGCTCCATCATTCCTCTGGCAACGAGAAAAAGAAGGACCGTAGGAATCAATGAGAGGCCTACGAAGGCAGCGACGAGGCGACTGCGAAGCCGAGCACCGAGTATATTTCTCCTTCGGTCTAACACGAGTTTGAGAACGTTTTTTGCGACGAGAAATCCCAAAATCATCACTACGATGATGTTAAGATTGATGAGCAGGAAAAATGCCAGGTTGCTGGTCAGGGATCGTTCAGCTTCGAGAGAGGTGAATTCACCGACCAGATAGTACCCACCGGTCACCAACGCGATGAGACATGCGCCAAGGCCAAGCAAAACAACAACGCCGACACTATTCTTATTGTCCATCAACGTTTACTCAGGGATCTCAAGCGGCAACTTCGACTGTCGCCGCTCTCGAGGCAGTTCGCGCTTCAAATACGCGTACGCACCTGCGGTTGCCTCACGTCCTCTCGGGGTTCTTCGAATAAACCCCAGCTGCATGAGAAATGGTTCGTAAAAGTCCTCAATCGTGTTTTTTTCTTCCTGCAAAGATGCTGCAAGGGTATCAAGGCCAACTGGTCCACCTTCGAACTTATCAATAATCGTCGTAAGAAGACTGCGATCCATGCGGCTCATGCCCCGGGAGTCGATGGAGAGAAGCTCGAGCGCCCTATCCGCAACTTGCGCAGTGATGATTGCGTCAGCACGCTCTTCAGCATAATCTCGAACCCGCTTGAGCAGACGATTTGCTATTCTCGGTGTTCCGCGCGATCGGCGCGCTATTTCCAGGGCACCGTCAGCTTGAATCGAAATCCCAAGAATTCCCGCCGAGCGACTAACAATTTTGACAAGGTCATCATTGTTGTAGAAATCCATGCGCTCAATAATTCCGAAACGATCGCGCAGTGGCGCCGTGAGCAGCCCGGTTCGCGTAGTAGCCCCGACGAGTGTAAAGGGTTTGAGATTAAGTTTTACCGAACGCGCTGCGGGCCCCTGACCTACGATAATATCAATCGTATAGTCCTCCATTGCGGGATAGAGAATTTCCTCTACGACTCTATTCAGGCGATGAATTTCATCGATAAACAGCACATCCCCCTCACCAAGACTGGAAAGTATAGCGGCAAGATCGCCGGCGCGCTCAAGAACCGGACCGGAAGTAGCTTTAAAGGAAACTCCCAATTCTTCCGCAATAACACCTGCCAGAGTCGTCTTACCCAGACCTGGCGGCCCATACAGCAAGACGTGGTCTAGGGCTTCTTTCCGTCTCCGAGCCGCAGAAATTGAAATACCGACACTATCTCTAAGTCGGGCCTGACCTATGTATTCTGTAAGGTCTTTTGGCCGAAGTGAATTTTGATACGGCTCCTCGGAAGTGAATGCAGAGGGGTCCTGAGACGCGACTTCAATTTCAGAGGAGTTCCACAATGACAGATCCCGCTCCACGACAGGCGCCTCCTGCTCAGCAGGAAACGGAGAGGTTTCCTCACCGCTGAAGAATTTTGGGCTCTGGTCTTTCGTAGATGTCATCAATACTGCTCGCAGACTACCAATACTATTCTCTGATTACCGTCTCAAAAATATATCGCCCCAGACCAATTGAACCAGGACCAATTGAACCAGGACCAATTGAACCCAGACCTATTGAACCCGGACCTAACAAACCGGAACCTTACGAACCTGAGACCCTACAAACGCGATAAGGCCTCCCGCAGAAGGTCTCCCGCATCCAGGTCACCCGCAGCAGCCCCCATACCTTCAGAGGCCTCAGCAACGGCAGCTCTCGCGCGCTCTAACGGAAAGCCGAGCTTCTCAAGCGCAAGAACGGCATCATTGTCATCCGTTCCGCCAGTAGCCTTCCCGCTACCGGCCTGCCCCCCGGCACTAAGTGGGATGCGCTCAAGCGAGGAAGAGAGCGAGGGTATGGACACCAACTCCCCGACCTGTTCGCGAAGTTCAACAACAACTCGCTCTGCTGTTTTTTTACCCACGCCGGGAATCCTGGTGAGGACAGCAACCTCGCTCTGACCAATCGCCAGGAGTATTTGTCGCGCTTCCACAGAGGCTAAGATTTTCATCGCAAGCTTGGAACCGACTCCCTTCACCTTCTTTAGAAGAATAAAGACGTGCTTTTCTAGATCGCTGCTGAAACCATAAAGAGAAATATCATTCTCCTTCACGTCCGTATAAATAACGAGCGTGGCCTCCTCCCCGAGCTCAGGCAATTCATCGTATACCGAGCGGGAGATAGAAACACCGTACCCCACCCCCTGGACATCAAGAATTATCCCTTCAGGGGCTACGTCAGCCAGGTATCCTCGTAATCGTGCAATCATGTGAGTACCGCGTAATCCACTATTCTGTGTCGACGAAATCACAATTCGAGGACACGTCCAAAACGTCGTCCAGATCTTCGAGCGTTTCGAGCAACTTGATTATCTTTTCAGCAGCCGCTCCGCTTACGGGGTTACGAGACTTCGGCAGATGCTGTATTTCCGCCATCTCAAGAGCGACATCCGCTCCCAGGCCCATTTTAATCTCATGCAGATCCTTGGGGTCGCAGATGATTTCCCAAAGATCTTCTTCCTCAGAAACGTCCTCAGCACCGAGTTCAAGAGCTTTCTCCATGATAAGCTCTTCTGCAATGAGCTCTTTCTTTATGGTGATGAGTCCTTTTTTGTCGAACATCCAACTCACACAACCATTTTCCCCGAGGGAACCACCTGCGCGTGTTAAGGCGTGTCGTATGGCACCTACGGTTCTGTTTTTGTTATCGGTCAGAACATCAACAAGTATGGCGGTGCCGTTTGGACCGTAGCCCTCATACGTGAGTTCGTATTGTTCGTCCCCTTTAATCTCACCAGTTGCCCGCTTAATCGCACGGTCGACATTGTCGTTCGGCATGTTAACCGATTTCGCCTTGTCGATAGCGAGGCGCAGTCTGGGATTTGCATCGGGGTCACCGCCCCCTCCCTCACGAACAGCAACGGTGATTTCATGAATCACACGAGTGAAAATCTTTCCTCGTTTTGCATCAAGCGCTCCCTTCTTCCGCTTAATGGTACTCCACTTTGAGTGACCTGCCATGTATCCGACCTAGTAATCCACGTTATGTTTTGATAAGAACGCCGGCCTCGACCTATGGAGAAAGTAAAAACTAAGCGTTAATTCCATATAGCCTGGCCGTACAATTTAGAAACTCGCACACTGAGCAAAACGGACCCGGCTTTGCCCGACTGCCTATTGAATAAAACGCTTATCAAGCAGTCAACAAGCTATATAAATTGTCCCAGTAGAGGCATACCTGTCGAGGCATACCTGTCGAGGCATACCTGTCGAGGCATACCTGTGGAGGCGTCCCAGTGGAAGCGCCCCGTAGTATTGATCGAGCGGGATTTTGGCAAAGGCCGACGAACCCCCCGTCCCCGGGACACAAGCGCCTTAGTTATACACAAAATTAATAAGTTTTGCGAGTTCTTATTGAAAAAGCTGCCCAATCTCCACGGCTTGTTACATGATGTAGAAAGGAACGCGGAATTCTTTGCCGGGTCAGCATAACCCCACTAAATTCTTGCATATTTATTTCCATGAGTAGGCTCTGATGGGCAAAAAGACAAGCAAGCGAAAACCCCAGACAAAGAAGTCCGGAGCAAAGGCGGAGAGCAGTAGCCGGGGCGTCCGGGTGCTCAGGTATCTGAGAGGTCTGTTCGCCCTGCTGCTGTTTTTCGGGATTGTCCTGGTGTTCGGGTCGATTTACATGCGCTCACTGGTGATAGAACGCATGCAAAAACGCGCGCTCACCTCAAACTCCAGCGTAATGAGCAAGGCCTTTCCTATCGAGAGAGGAATGCACATCGGCAAGAGCAAGCTGTTGGAACGCATGACCCGCCTCGGCTATGCAGAGTCCCGTGAGCAACCCGAACTCCCCGGGCAGTATCTGTTCAATGATTCGGAGTTAATCATCTACCTCAAAGACCTGAACATTCCTCCGAAGGTGACACAGGATGCCTCGCTGGTTACAATTTCACTCCACTCTGACTTTACTATAGCGGATATTCGCGACCTTCGATTCCAGCGACCACTGGATGCCGTTTGGCTCGAGCCGGAACTTCTTGCACTTCTCGGGAACAGCTCGACGCGTGCGGTTACCCCCAAACAACTGGAAGATTTCCCTGATAACCTCATCCAAGCGGTTATTAGTATTGAGGATGAACGATATTTTTCACACTTTGGCATCGATCCCTGGGCCATTGCGCGGGCTGCCGTAGCGAACATACGTTCAGGAAAAATAGTCCAGGGAGGTTCGACCATAACCCAACAACTTGCCAAAAACTTACTACTGGATTCGGAGCGTACTTTTGTGCGTAAGGCCACCGAAGCCATCTCCGCTATTCTTCTGGAGACGGCCTTCAGTAAAGAGCAGATTCTGGAACTCTACCTCAATGAGGTTTTTCTCGGACAAGAGGGGCGAGTCGCACTACACGGATTCGGTGAGGCATCTCGTTCCTTCTTCGGTAAAGACGTAAGTAGTTTGACCATAGCCGAGGCAGCCACTCTGGCAGGTATTATTAAGGCTCCCAGCAGTTACTCTCCGCGCAATCACCCGCGACGAGCAAAAAAGCGCAGAGACGTGGTCCTCGCCAAGCTGCTCGAGAAGGAACTAATCTCGAACGAAGAAAGGGACAAGGCGAGTAACAGCCCGATTGAAACCAGGGCTGCGACGCGGAGCAGACGACGAGCGCCGTATTTTGTCGACTATGTGACCAGACGTTTTCAATCTCTTCCCACACAGAAGTCGATCCAGACTGGCGTGACGAGAATTCACACCTCTCTTGATACTGAGTATCAGCGATGTGCTGAGAACGCGGTCAAAACCACGCTCAGCGACCTGGAGAAACGATACAAACGATTGAAAAAGAACTCGATTCAGGCTGCACTCGTCGCCGTTACGCCTTCAAATGGTGAGATAAAGGCCTGGGTGGGCGGTCGAGACTTTCAAAAGAACCAGTTTGACCGAGTCAGCTCGGCAAAACGCCAGCCGGGCTCAGTCTTTAAGCCTTTTGTGTTTCTCACTGCCCTTGATAAAGATCTCAACACCTATCGTGTCGCCAGAACATCAAGCGTGCTTGTGGACGAGCCAATGAGTATTCCGGTTCCGGGTTCAGCAACCTGGCGCCCGCAAAATTACGATAGAAAGTTTCGCGGTGATGTTACGGTTCGCCAGGCGCTCGCAAAGTCTTTGAACGTGCCCACGATTGACCTTGCCATGAAAGTCGGGATCGAAAACGTGGCAAGAACCGCGGAAATTTTTGGCTTTGGTAAAGACTTACCGAAAGTTCCGTCACTTGCCCTGGGCGCTGGTGAGGTGAGTCCTCTCGAACTCGCTCAGGCGTATGCAACCATTGTAAACGGAGGTCGAAGAATTGACCTTAGTGCAATTCGCTCGATTTCCCAGGGAACCCAGAGTGAACTGGTCTACACTGCTCCCCTGGAAGAGGAGCAGATAGTTTCTGAGGCCGCCGTCTTCGTGTTAACCGACATGCTGCGCAGTGTCATTGAAAGTGGCACCGGGGCCGGCGTTCGTCGACGAGGATTCACTCTGCCCGCGGCCGGTAAAACGGGAACCAGCAATGATGCTCGTGATTCATGGTTCGTCGGTTTTACTCCAAGACACCTTGCCGTGGCCTGGGTGGGATACGACAGTAGCAAGCCTCTTGGGCTCACCGGTGCCCAGGCAGCGGCCCCCCTCTGGACTGAATACATGAAGTGCGCAGCTCCTATGGAAGCTGAATTGGATTTCGTTCCGCCCGTTGGCGTAAGCTACCGAAAAATTGATCTGGCGTCAGGACTGTTAGACGACGGAAACTGCCCTGCGGAGTCTGTCGTCACCGAAATATATGTAGAGGGAAGCGAACCGGTTACTCCTTGCCCGCTGCACAGCAGCAGGAAACGTTTTCGTGACTCGCAGGGGGATATCGATCCGACTACAGACTCGGGACAGGCGCCCCGACGCAATCCAATCACACAGTTTTTCGATCGCTTGTTCGGCAGGTAATATTGTAGGGACATAGCTAGCCTGGGGTATTTCGACCTTGAGTGTAACTGACACAGATCAACGCTTTGATATTGCCATTGTCGGAACGGGTTTCGCGTCGAGCTTCTTTCTTCATCGACTTTTAAAAAATACGGACTCAAACGCCCGAATAGTTGTAATTGAGCGAGGCAGGAAACGAGATATACAATGGCAAAGAGATAACTACAGACAGCTGCACATTGAGGGATCAGAAACATTCACTACGGGCTTCGGCGCTAAGGAGTGGCTTTACACCCCATCCTTCGGTGGTGGATCGAACTGTTGGTGGGCCTGCACACCACGATTTCTGCCCGAGGATTTTGAAATGAAACGCCGCTTCGGTTTTGACCGAGACTGGCCGTTCACCTACGAACAACTCGAGCCCTTCTATTGCGAAGCTGAAGATCTGATGTCCATTGCGGGTGATTCCCGGAGCCCCCTTCACCCGAGAAGCCGCGACTTCCCCTTTCCGCCGCACATAATGACTGAGCCCGACCGTGCCCTCGCAAATGCATACCCGGGTCTTTTTACCGCACTGCCGTCCGCGCGGGCACGAAAATCGACCGCCAGAAGACCTGCCTGCTGCGCTTCCGGTGTCTGCAATCTCTGTCCGATAGACGCCAAGTTTACCATATTAAATGAGTTCTCAGAGGTATACGCAGACCCTCGAGTTACCCTGCTGCTGAATACGGAAGCGCTGCATCTGGAAACCGAGGCAGGGAAACCTTCTGCACTCGTTTGTTCTAACGCTGCCAGAATCAAAGCAGAGCAGTTTATCCTTGGTGCCAACGCGATTTTCAACCCCGCTATCCTGCTCCGCTCCGGCCTTGAGCATCCCCTCCTGGGACGCAGGCTCAATGAGCAGATCGGTGTCGAATATGAATTTGATTTAGATGGTATGGATAACTATCAGGGAAGCACCAGCCTGACAGGACATGGCTACATGGAATACGCTCATGCTGAGCGCCGCTCTCGGAGCGCGGCCCTCATTGAGACATCTAATATTCCGCGCTTGCGTCTGGAAAAGGGAAAATGGCGCCAACGACTAACGATTAAATGCATCTTCGAGGATAAACCGAGCCAGAGCAATTACCTGCTCTGCTCCCAGAATGACAAACCAGAGCTCCATTTTTCCGGCTATTCGGGCTACGCACTCGACGCGATTGACAGAATGGACACCAGACTTTCGTCATTACTCTCAGCGCTTCCGATAGAAAAACTCAACCGCAGAGAAATTAAAGACACCGAAGGGCATATCCTGGGTACCACATGTATGGGCAAGAGTGTTGACGACAGCGTGGTGGATGGGTTTGGACGTGTACATACATGGCCAAATGTCGTAGTTCTGGGAGGATCAAACTTCCCCACAAGCTCTCCGTCGAACCCGACACTGACTATCTGTGCCATGTCGCTCCGTTCAGCTCAGCACCTCTTCCCGGCGAGAACTTCTTGACGATACCGACTAATGGTAAGAAGCTAGTCTAGTCTTCGGATAAAGTAGTGCGATTTTATCTTGCGACTGCTCTATTCTCTCTTTGTACGAGCGGACTGGCACCCGCGCTGAAAGAAGGCAATGTTCCCTGCTTCCAACTGGAATCCAAGAGGGTACACATCACGATGGATTAAGCAGCTTTTCTGGTGTTGAGTTCGATGATTAGCCGAAGAACCTTCTTTCGATTCACGGTCCTCGGGGTTACCCTGCTTGGCACACTTCGGACGATACTTGCCCTACCGGATGGTCGGACCTACCTGGAACGTGCGATTCGTGAACGTTTACACTATTTGAGCATAGCAGACGAGGAACTGGGCCGATTTCTCTCCGACTACCTTTTGCGAATTCAAAAGAGCGTGCGTTTTCGCTCATGCCTGCTCGGCGGCTTCTCCTTTCTCCTGGCGCCGCTGCGTTTATTTCCAGGATTTGCGCGCTATGACAGCCTTGCTGAATTCTACGACTCCGCTACGGAATGTTTTCTTTTTTCCAGCGACTTTTTCATCAATGGCGCTGATTGCTCCCGCCCTCTCCGATACCTCGCATTGTACGACCCCTATAGAAGCGCCTGTCGAAACCCTTTCTTCACCGCTTCGCACGTCTCCCGGATAGACAATGCAGGATAAGGGGAGCGCAAGCGCTGGCTCACAAATGCTCGTGTTCTCGACACTGTGGGGTGTCGCGACCCTATACCACATAAAAACCGTCCCCCTGGATACCCTGACTAACCTTCTGCTGTTGATCTCAGCGTTTCTATTACTACGCTTTCCAGGCGATAGGCGCCTGCTCCTGCTCCTTGCCGGATTACAACTCATCGATATGTGGAATTACCTGCCTCGGGGCTCAAACCACTGGCTGCATACCAGTTTTATAAATGGGGTAATTTTGCTTCTGTTTCTCACCTCAAGGATACGAGACACTCAGCGGGGCCCGGCCGATTTCTTCCACACTCTTTCTCCGTATGTTCGCCACCTGACGCTGGTGCTCTATTTTTTCGCCGTTTTCCAGAAGCTCAATGTGGATTTCTTCAACCCATCAGTAAGCTGCGGCGCCGTTCTGCCAGAGCTGTTTGTTCGGTCCTTCACCGATATCCATTTTAGC
>JAUIMJ010000294.1 GCA_030433295.1 bacterium
CTCGGGTAAGCTCCCGAAGCGTGTCTGCGGGAAGGACTTCGAAGCCGTACTTGAGCTGGAGATTAGGGATAATAGAGACTAAGTTGGCATTACCGCATCGTTCACCGTATCCGTTGATCGTGCCCTGCACGTGCCGGCATCCGGCCACCACAGCCGCAAGGGAATTGGCAACCGCGAGTTCCGCGTCGTTGTGAGTGTGTATACCAACAAGCACTTTGGGAAATACTTCCTGACCGTATTCGACAACCGCACCCACGATCGATGATATCTCCTCAGGGGTGCTGCCGCCGTTGGTGTCACAGAGAACAACCGTGTCAGCACCTCCCGATGCGGCTGCCGAAAGCGTCTCAATCGCATACTGTTTGTCCAGTTTGAAGCCGTCAAAGAAATGCTCCGCATCGAATATAACTTCTTTTTCGTGACGCTTCATAAAGGCAACGCTTTCCCGAATCATGTTCAGATTCTCTTCGCGCGTTGTTTCAATGATTTTTTCGACGTGCAGCACCGAGGACTTGCCGACCAGGGTTACGACCGGAGTGTCGGCCTCGAGTAGGGCGATAAGATTCTTGTCCTCTTCAACCTGAGAATTCGCGCGACGGGTGCTTCCGAAGGCAGCAAGTCGGGCCTGGGTGAGTTCGAGTTCCTTGGCCCGCTCAAAAAACTCACAATCTTTGGGGTTGGAGCCCGGCCAACCGCACTCGATATAAGGAATGCCAAATCGGTCCAGCTCCGCAACCGTTTTGAGCTTCTCCTCTACGCTAAAGCTAATTCCTCGCTGCTGGCTTCCGTCTCTCAGGGTCGTGTCGTAGAGAAAGACGCTTCGTTCGTTTGATGTCGGGCACATTTCGGTGTCTCGCTTCTAAACAAGAGAAAGAATACCGTGCGCCCGGGCAGATGCGATCTGCCCGGACCACGTTAGCTTACAGGCTTTCACATTCGATTTGTCGGCAAAACGGCAGGTCCTGCAGTTTTTCGCGAATCGATGGCAGGGCCGCAGAGTCATCGACCGTGAGCCGAACAAAGTAGTGAGACTCGTCGAGAGACGGCTTGGCACTGACCTCGTGCAGCAGTTCTCCCGCATCAGAAAAAAGTCGAAGAATCGTTTCAAGGGATTCCTCGGTTCTTTCAATTTTAAGGAAAACAAGCACTCTGCCTGCTGCTATCCCCGCTTTTTCAGAGTCGAAAGACTTATCTGAATCAAAGGTCTCGGTCTCACTACTTTGCATTTCCATGGTTACTACCTTTTTTGCTGAACACTACTTGTCACTATCTTTGAGCCACGACATACGAGCACGGAGTTCTTTCCCCACGTCCTCAATCGGGTGTGCAAGATCCTCTTTCAGCAGAGCGTTGTACTGCGGCAGTCCTGCCTGATTCTCAAGGATCCACTCTCGTGCAAAAGTTCCGTCCTGAACCTCGCGGAGGATTTGCCGCATTTCCAAACGCGTCTCATCGTCAACGACACGGGGACCGCGAGTGAGGTCACCGTATTTCGCAGTTTCACTGACAAATTTGTGCATTCTCGCAAATCCGCCGTCGTAGATGAGATCCACAATGAGTTTAAGCTCATGAAGGCACTCAAAGTAGGCGACTTCCGGCTGATAGCCTGCCTCACAAAGGGTTTCAAAACCGGCTGCAATGAGTTCGGTAACACCGCCGCACAATACGGCCTGCTCACCAAAAAGATCCGTTTCGGTTTCTTCGGCAAACGTCGTTTCCAGAACTCCCGCTTTCGTTCCGCCCAGGCCGTGGGCATATCCCAGTGCGCGATCAAATGCCTGTCCACTGGCATCCTGCTCGACCGCGACCAGGCAGGGAACGCCGCGTCCTTCTTCGTAGGTGCGGCGAACGAGTTGTCCGGGACTCTTTGGCGCAACCATGATTACGTCAATGTCAGCCGGGGGCTTAATCTGTCCATAGTGAATGTTCAGACCATGAGAGAAAAGTAAGCTTGCGCCCTTCTTGATGTTACCTTCAACAGCAGAACGATAGAGTTCGGCCTGTGCCATGTCAGGTACCAGAAGTGCGACGACATCAGCACCCTGAACCGCTTCCTCAGGAGTGAGCGGTTTCCAACCCTCTTCTTCAGCTTGCTTCCAGGTTGCTCCACCACTTCTCAATCCGAGGACAACCTGAATTCCGCTGTCTCTCAGGTTAAGCGCCTGCGCACGACCCTGACTACCATAACCGAGGACGGCGACTGTCTTGCCGCTGAGGGCTTCGGTTTTGACATCATTCTCTCCGTAATACGTGGCCATCGCTGTAACTCCAAAATTTTTCAACAATCATTAGACAAAGACAAAAAAAAAGCCCCCGACACCGTTAAGTGCGGGGGCCATTCCTAAGACACAAGCGCTTAGAACGGCGGCCCGCACCGAACGATAAGGAGCACAATAATGCTAATCACATTCTTACTGGGTACGGACGTCATGGTGTAAAAGCTAGTGTTCTTGGTTAGCGTGTATCGAAGTGTTCGGACCAGGGTCCGACGACGATGGGCAAAAAGCTAGCAGTATTCCGCAATTACGTCAATATCGCGCAGGGTAATGGCGATGCCTTCACCCTCTGGGTTCCTGATTAACTTACTGGAATATTAGGGAATACAGTGTTTTTTCCTCTTCATTGCTCCCTGTGGCTTCGGGTTCAAACGAGGCAAAAGCGCTTGTGCATTGCATAACAGTAGCAGCATAATTGTTCGTCCCACTTAGAAACGCACGTAAGGAGTTATTCCGATGTTTTCCCGTCTTAAAGAGTTCTTTTTTGAAGGTAAGACCACACTTGAGGTCGACCAGGAGGGTGAGCCAACCAAGGAAGATCTACAGATCGCCACCGCGGTGCTTCTGCTCGAGATGGCCGGTGCCGACGATGATTATGCGCCGGAGGAAGTGAAGGCCTGCTTTAGAGTGTTAGAGTCTCAGTTCAATGTCAGTGATGAAGCGACCCTCGCCCTGTTTGAAAAGGCTGACAGCCTCAGAAAAGAAAAGGGAAAGATCGACGAGTTTGTCGCTGCGATTAACGAAAACTTTGATGTTAAGCAGAGAATGCTGGTGCTGGCGATGGTTTGGAAAGTGATCGTAGCGGATCAGCAGATAGAGAATCATGAAAAACGTTTTGCCACGCAGCTTAGAACCCGTCTGCAATTGACGAGGGAGCAGGCAGAGGAAGCGAAACAAACGGTTCTGCAGGAGCGGATCTAGCAATAAACGAGAACCTGCGGCTTGGCAGTATTAAACCACAAATTTCTATCCGGAGACTGCTTTATCTAATCAAGTCGGTAGGATTCCGGGCAGCGGTCGCGTAGCGTAGGAAAAGAAGCGCGATAGCTTCTGACCTCTTCTACACTGATTGATGCTACGAGCACTCCCTCGGTATTGTCCGTAACACCTTCGACCTGTCCCTGTGGACTAATGAAACTCGTACCACCACTGTACTGTATACCTCCTCCCTCGCCTACTCTGTTTACACCCATCACATACGCTTGATTTTCAATAGCGCGAGCCTTAAGAAGTGTGTCCCAATGTTCTCTGCGACTCGCCGGCCAGTTCGCTACCACGGCATAGGCATCGACCTCTTCTGCGAGCGAGGCAAATGCCTGTGGGAAGCGTAAATCGTAGCAGACAAAGAAGCCAATCCTTACTTCTTCGATCTGTAATACGTAGAGTGCCTTGCCCGGGATCGCTTTTCGATCCTCATTCGCGAATGAAAACAGGTGGATTTTCGCGTATTCTCCGACGAGCTCTCCCTTTCGATTGCTTATTTGTATGGAGTTTAAGCAGCGCTCATCATCGTCGATCGGCTTGGGTAGACTACCGGCACAGTAGCTGTCGTAGGCCTGGCTGCATTCTTTGAGGAATGCCAGGCCGGCATGAAAGCATTCCTTAGCGGAGTCTCCGGTCAAAAGGGAGAAGCCGGATGCGAACATCTCGGGGAAAAGGATCAGGTCTACATCCGAGAGCTGTGCGGAACTCAGCAGAGCCCGGTAGTGGTCAAAACTGGCATTGTAGTCATTCCAGTGAATGTTCGCTTGAATCAATGCAACGTTCAATTTCTTATCCTCCCAGGTAGTTCCCGTCGCAGGATAATCCATCTGAAGGTCCTGTCGACCCCGGCATCCAATCCGGTTCACCCGATACTTTAAAGGCGTCATTCATTGATACCCACGGGAAAGTCAGCGTAGCGTATCGGAGCCGGTAGAGCGACGGATTGTAGTTGCCAGGCGGTGGATAGTAAAATATTGCCTCAAGACCTTCTGAAGATTGCTTTTCGAAGTCGGGAAAACTAAAACAGGCTATCAGTTTATCCCCCTGTGGTGAGTTACCATGGGAAATGCCAGCGCCGGGGTTGCGGCAGTATATTACTGCGAAATGCGAGAGTGTGCATTCTCCTTTCGTTATGGCGGCTCGTCATCTTTGGGAGTCAGTTTTTGTAAGGCTGATTCCTCCGATGCGTCTGCTAAGCGGGTAAATCGTCACCTTCGTACGAGCGCCAGCAAGAACGTTTAAACGAGATCTATTTTGGAGAATTCAATGTCCTACAATGCGTACCACGGTCAGCCAGACTATAGTCACGATACCGTAGCTCGAGTTGGTGTCCTCGTGGTTAATCTCGGAACCCCTGATGCACCGACAGCGAAAGCGCTGAGGCCCTATCTGAAAAAATTCTTGTTCGACCCGCGAGTAATCGAAATACGTCCGATTGTCTGGTGGTTTATCATGCGCTTTTTTGTTTTGCCTTTTCGGCCAAAGCGCTCGGCGGCTCTGTACAAAAACATATGGACCGATCAGGGCTCTCCTCTTCTCATTCATACCGCAGAGCAGGCGAAAAAACTGCAAAAGGTTCTCAACGAACGTTTTGGCGAGCAGGTGGCCGTGGAATACGCAATGCGCATAGGCCAGCCTGGACTGGATAAAGGATTAAAAGCGCTCGAGCAACGCGGTGTACAAAAGCTGCTCGTACTTCCAATGTTCCCTCAGTATTCGGGAACGACTACGGCCTCTGCCTTTGATGGGGTTACAGAAGAGTTGCAAAAGTGGCGCTGGATTCCTGAATTCGGAATGATCTCCCATTTTCACGATCAGCCAGGCTACGTAGATGCTCTTGCCAAAAGCATCCGGGAAATCTGGGACCGGGATGGTGAGCCGGATAAACTGGTAATGTCATTCCATGGCATCCCGCAGC
>JAUIMJ010000295.1 GCA_030433295.1 bacterium
TCAAGGTCGGCTTCAGAGCCCGAGAGTGGACGCAATGTCAAAGCGTTTGCGCTATCAACGACGACCCATTCACGCCCGCGTGCCCTTACCAATTCGCCGGGAGAAAACTGTTGTGCAATACCCATTATTTACTCCTTCAAGGCGGATTTGAGCTCTGTGATAACACGACTTCGGTGTTCTTCTGATGGGGGAAGAACGAAGAGTCTGACCCCCTTCGCATCCAAGGCCGCTTTTAGCTCCGCAGTGGCTCTCACCTGCTCAACAGCTACGATTCTCTTCTTTCGCCAAAATAGTGGGATTTCGAAACCAGCAATAACTAAGGGATTTGATTCAGGTGCTGGCAAATTATCTTCGTAAACCACATTCGCTGAGTAAACGTTTGACGAGCCTTCCGACACGCTTAACCCTTTCAAAGGTGAAACTAGCGCGGAGTCTTTTCTCGTTTCTTCGGGTTCGGTGGTTTTGCTGTGGGCAAGTCGCAGCAGCATCCTTTGCATTTCCTCATCCCGCCGTTCGATATGCTCGTGATCAGGTTGATTGAAATAGGAAAGCACACATCGATAGCAGCCAGCTACACAGTCAACACCTACCCTTTGAACCAGCTTTTCTGGGTCATTATGGCGCGCAGTGAATGATGAGGGTTCGAAGTGCATGATTTCGAGCGCCTTGCGAGCAACTAGCGCGATGCTGCCCTCCTCGGAAACCATCTGTCCGAGAGCTCCGGCACCACCTTCTGCGGCTTCGTAAAACAAAAGCGCCCGACGTTCCACGCGAGATGGCGTTGGCTCTACGAGAATCTCTCCTTCTTCAAGCTGGAACACTGCCTCGATACCACGAGCCAGGGCGTGCTGAATGGTCGTTAACGTCTTGTCAGCGTCTTTACCGAGATTAGAGAGCCACTCATCGTCAAACCGTATAAGAAGTGCATTCTTACGATCTTCAACCAGCGGCACAATGAGCTGTTTGAGTTGGTCTGGACGCTCTTGCTGACTCCCATCGTCTTTGGGCTTCCCCACCCAAACCCCTGTCTTTGGATTGATATAGAAGCCAATCTCGGACTTGTCGGCTCTGCGGCGTAAGCCCTTGTTGATCCGGCTGATGTAAGCAGCTTGAGCGTAGTCAATTTGGATGATGTCACCAGCATTATCGGTGACCTTCATCGAAGCGGTATAGCTGGAGGCATCGAATGCAAATGTCGTCTGAATCTCAAAGCCCTGCCGCTTACGCTCTTCGTCATTCGATGTAATGCGCTCAGCAGGGCGCGTACCAACATTTTCAATACGATAGAGATTGGTCAGTGGCACCGCTTTACTGAGTGCCGTGTCACACACGTGGCAGCGTTCCGGATGCTCACCATCATGGCTTGCGCCACAGGAAGGGCACAGTGAACGCGACTTCGTGCTCAGATAGCCATCATCTCGATCGCCTGCCTCCTTGAGGAGCGCACGGTCAACACGGAAGGCTCGCCCCTCGTGATAAACAAGACTTTGCGGTCCGAATTCTGATATCGCAAGGAATCTTGCCCGCTGGATGTAACGTTGGCTCTTGCCATCGTTTCCACCCTGAACATAAGCCATTAAGGGAAGACGGGGAAAGTTGTATCCAGGCAAGAACCCTTCAGTCGCAAGATAACGGTAGATGTAAAAGTCATTATCTCTATTGGACTGACTCGATAGCAGTATAGACCGCTGGAATTCTCCCATCCGTCGACGATCTTCTGCAGCTTTCCGCTCTAAAGGCGAAATCGTATAATCCTTGAGAGTCTGCTCTGACAAGTCGATAGATCGTTCGGCAGCTTTTAAGAGATCTCGCCAGCGGTCAAAGGTGTCATTGAAGCGGCCCGGCGCTTTCAAAACAATATCCTCAGTCACAAGCTCCTTGGACTTAAACCACCGGGGGTTGGCACCCCCGTAGTCTTTTTCCAATGCGGACAACACTGCACTGATAAGGGGTCTTGCTCTATCAGCTGTGCGAGGAGCCGAAGACACATCTCGGATTTCCGATAAAAGGGCTTTTGCTGGATCAGACAAGTCGAGGTTGGCCTTAATATTTTTGTCTAGCTCGATGTTGTCAGCTTTCAGTTCCATCCCCAGTGAGGCGAGCCATTCAGCATTGAGATGGCTTTCAACCAAGTCACGACTTTTGAGGTCAATAGACGGGGGCACTACGACACCATCCACAAGATCAGTTTTTCGGTCAAAGAAGTACTGGTCGTGCGGGCTTTGTGCAGCACAGTAGGTCAAGATAAGAGCTGCCTGCCCGCTTCGACCTGCACGTCCACTACGCTGTGCATAATTAGCTGCCGTGGGGGGAGCATTTCGAAGATAAACCACGTTCATCGCTGAAATATCGACACCAAGCTCCATGGTCGGGGAACAAAACAGCGTCGGCAGAAAGCGGCTGTCTTCCTTAAAGTTTTTCAGGCTCTCTTCTGCTTCTATAAGCGCCTTCTGGTCCTCTTTCCCGTAACGGAAGCGCATTTCTCGCAACTCCCTAAGATCCCCTTCCACTTGAGCAGTATGCTCTCGACCTTCAAAACCAAAAAGCGTCTGACCTCCTTGGTCGAGCATTTCTGAGACCATGTTATAAACACCGACAAAATAGGTATTCGTCAGTTCTGCGTCCTGGAGGGTTTCATCCAAAGCAAAGCACACAGTAGACCCTGCAAGACGCCAACCCATTCCGAAAGGCCCAGATTCGTTAACAACTGATCCATAGTTTTCGGCCGCCTTCAATAGCCCTTCCAAGACTTCCGGGACTTCCTTGAGCTCAATACGGCGACCAGAGAACGTGAGCTCCCGTAATTTGCGACCGATAGCGCTGGTGGGACTACCCCGCAAAAGGCGATCTTCGTCCTTGCCCTTGATTTCCTTTCGCTTGGGAGGCTCCGGCATGAAAATTGTAGCGGTCAGTATGCGATCATCGTCAATGCTCCACGGCGATTTGATGAGATTATGGTTCCTGCCCACTAGCTCCTCGAGTTTTAGCCTATTGAGCGCGGCACAATCGACGGCAAGACCTTTGCGCATATGATCGTAAAGCGCGCTTAAAGCCTCGCGGCGCTCTTGCGTACTCGCACTATTGAGTATGGGCGAGCCTCGGAATTCATCGAAGTCGGCTGCGATATCGTCAAGATATTTGTAGTGAACAGACAGCAAACCAAGCTGTTCAAGGTTTGGATTCGTGTAGCGCCAGCCCCTACGTTGATCTATCCAAAAAAGGTGCTGTAGATTTTGCCGCAAGATTGCCTCCGCCTCGTTCCGGCGCTCACCCTTAATGCTCGTGTTGATCAGCCATTCGGAGGCACGTTCGCGATACTCCGGCGAGGCAAGAAAACCGAGTGCCTTTTGAATCTCCTGGCCGATGCTTGCTTCATCGAGCGAACCATCTGGTGCTGATCGCAGGGCGCTGATGATGGCCCCGCGAAGCATGGTGACGAATACAAAATCGTTGAAGTGACCTGCCTGCAGGGCAGCATCCTGTCGGTTATCCGTGAACGCTAGAAGCTTGCGCGAGTAAGCATCAATCGCAGAGTTTGATGAATTCATCCAGCGCAGAACTGTTGATAGTAAAATTGTCGTTGCGGAACTTCTGCTTTCAGCACTTAGCGATGCGAGTTTGTTAATATCGCGTGCCGAGGAGTTACTTACCTCCCCACACGATGGGCAGAAACGGTACTTCCCAGGAAGAAACCACGCTCGACGCGATCCGGAATACGCTGTTCCATCAGGCAGGACAGAAACCTTCTGCGCTCGCTTTTTACGATAAGTGACCTTTAACCGCTTCTCACCATTTGGCTTCTCTTCGAGCCAAGCATCAGGATAGTCCTCGTCTTTTCCGGAAAAACTGAAATCTGGGTCAGCGGGTTCCGGCATTAGAAAACCCCAATCTGCGCCATCGTCATCTTCATCACCTTCGACCGGGATATCGTCGATTTCTCGCTTCTCAAAAATATCGGTCCCGTCGTAGCTGCGAAGTGTCACTGGATGGAACTCTTGCCCGCAGCTCCGGCAAAAATGTGTGGGATAAAGCCTTTCTTCGTCGTTGTTTGGATTGAAGAGCTGTCCGCTAAAAGTTACATCTCGCTCTCCCTCGGGACGGAGAGTCATGTAAAGCCGACCTGCACCTGCCACAAACTGGTGCAGCTTGAAGGCAAAAAGTGGCGAGTATTCGGCACTGCCCTTAACCCTATCCTTCTCCGGAACAGAGTATCCAATCAGTGCTTCACGAAGGGCTTGAGCACAGACTTCTGCATCCAGTCCACAATCGGCGGAAAGGGTCTTTGCAGCTTCTTCGAGTGAGATAGGCCTCGCTCTCTCTGGCTTGGTTTCAACATTCTTAAGGCCGATTCTAGTTTCGACCCAGATAGCAAGGGGGTCATCGAAGAAATCGGAATTCTTAAGGCCTTGCGCAACCTTACCCTTAGATGCATCGAGAACCGCTTCAGATAGCCCTGTCAGCTCTTTGGTGCCGATCTTGACTGGGTTCGTTGCTCGTTTGAGCGTCTCTGTAACAACAGCATCGGGGCCGATATCAGCACCAAAAATCTGGCTGGCAATACGGGCAACAGCTTCGTTCTTTTCATGCTGTACTCCCTCAGATGCCATGGTTGCCGAGGTCCCAATGCAAAGCGGAGGGCTCTCGGGGTCACCGATGCGAGAGCGAAGGCGACGCATCAGCATGGCAACGTCAGCACCCTGCCTACCCCGATAGGTATGAAGTTCGTCAAGGACGATGAACTGTAAGCCTTCACAATTCTGCAAAACCTTCCGGTCTAAATCACTCTGACGTATCATCAGAAGCTCAAGCATCATGAAATTTGTTAGCAATATATCGGGTGGATTTGCCTTGATGAGCTCTCGGTCTTCATTACTTTCTTGCCCCGTGTAGCGGGCGTAGGTGACTAGACCACCCGTCGCAGAACCTAGGTAACCCTCTAGCTCCTTAGCCTGACTGTTAGCCAACGCGTTCATCGGATAGATGACAATTGCTCGGGTTTTTGCTCCACCACCGGCTTTTTTCGCGCGGATGGCAGCATCTATGATGGGGATGAAAAAGCAGAGAGACTTACCTGATCCTGTACCTGTGGTAACAACGTAGCTTTGGCGCTCTTTGGCGAAACTAATTGCTTGCTCCTGGTGTTTTCGTAGCTTTAGGCTGGGATCGACTTGGTCT
>JAUIMJ010000296.1 GCA_030433295.1 bacterium
CAGCGTCTGCGTCCACGACCCTGACTCCAGAGTTTGAGAGAATCCCCTCTGCTTCAGGGGCACCGAGTGTACGTGAAGTGCCTCCGGTCACCATTGAGCGTTCAGGCCCCTCGATTGCCGATGATTTTAACTCCGGGCGAAGCGGCCCGCGGGGAGTCCCCTACGGCGGCTCGGGTCCGGGCAACACGGGCTCCTTTGGGTCCAGTCTACCGCCGGCCAGGACCGGTTCCGGCGCTCCTCAGGTGTCGGCAAATCAGGGATCCTTGTATGGCGGAAGTGCCCAAACGCTGCCAATAGAGCGCGGAGGTGCTTCTCAACGTGGTCCTGAGACCGTGGCGCTTCGAGAGAACTTTGGTGGAACGTTTACCACACAGTTCGGGGAAGCTCTGGCGATGATTTTAGTAGTCCAAATCGATCAGGCGATAATTAAGGGAAGGGCAACCATTGCCGGATACGATCCCTTCTCTGTGACCGGAAGAGTCTTTCCCCGCGGACTGAAAATGAAGCTGCAGAACCGAACAACTATCATCAGTTTGACGGGGGCGCGCAGACAGAACGTGCTCAGAGGTACCTACACCATGTCAGTTTCAGGTCAGGCACAACGTGGCTCCTGGAATGTGAGTAAAACAAGTCAGGCGGCCCGTTAGCGGCTTCAATCCTTCTTTGGTGTCGTCGGGGGTAGCGGCGCTGTGAATGGCAAAGTAATGAGGCGGTCAAAGGCATGAAGTAGGGTTTGCCATGTGTGCGTGCCGACGGTTCGCTCATCTGTCATCAAATGGCTGGGGATATCATCCGCGACATTATCTTTTACAAGCATGTGGATGCTCCAATGAGCAAGCCGCTTGTCCTGTATCCAATCGCGTGTGCCCGCCGGATCCACGATTTCATCATCATTGTGTAAAAAAACTGCCGCCATTCGACTCCGTAGTCGTTCGGGGTTTTCCAGATTTTTGATTCGGTCGACAAAAGTAAGACTGCTGTTGTAGGCGTCCAGGCTTAATGAATCCAGATCGCGGTATTGCCTGGGTGAGGCACTTGGCAGACTCACGCCGAGATGCCGCAGGGGAAGAATCATTCTTAGCAGCATTGATTTCCATCGCAGTGAGAACGCCGGGGCGATCAAAATAAGCCTGGACATCCGCGGAAACAAGCCTCTGTCTATCGCGTCGACAAGAAGCGTCCCTCCGATGGAGTAGCCGAATCCGTATTGTGACTGTCCGGGGAAATGCTGCTCTAGTAATCGATGAGCGATAAGAAGGTCGTGTTCCCAGTTAGTTACAGAGGGCTCATTTCTTCTTCCGTTAGAACCACTCAATCTGAGAAAACAACGTGAAAACTTTTTCTTAGCAAAGTAATTCTCAAACTCCTGCAATGCAGAAACGCTCTGATTAAGTCCGTGGATAAGAAGTACGACTCCTTTTGAGGCTGCAATCTTTTTGCAGGAAATAGTGCTTGCTTCATTGGCCGCACATACGGCTGCTGGTAGCAGGATACTGAGTAGTAGTGAAGCGCAAAAGCAAAGAGTCTTTTTCACTTCAGGTGGCTTCCATGCGATGGGGGCGTTTAGGCGTTTTCTGTATTAGAGCGTACGATGGCAATAAATAGCTGATGAATACCACTCGACTCATCACTAAGTTCCGGGTGGAAGCTCAAACCGAGGATGTTTCCCTGCCGAACAAAGACCGGTTCATCGCCACGCTCAACCAGTACTTCGATATTTTCTCCGACCCCGGTAATTCGTGGTGCCCGGATGAATACTCCCTCGAAAATTGTGGAAGCATATTTTTCGTATTCCTCCAGCTCATACTGCGCCAGCAGAGCTCTGCCGGTAGAACTCCAATGAAGTTGACCGTCGACAAAGGAGTCTACCTGGCGTCCGTATGCGTTACGGGTGACTTCAACGTCGATCAACTCTAAGGATTCTTGGGAAGGTCCATGAACTCTTTTGGCAAGCAGTATGAGGCCGGCACAAGTTGCAAGGGTCGTAAGTCCCCCTGAGATTCTTTCTACCAGCGCTTCCCTTAGTTCGCTGTCCATGAGTCGAAGGAGGGTAGTCGACTCTCCCCCGGGGATAATGATACCGGCGACTTCTGAAAGGTCTTCCGCGCTTTTAACCAGCAGCGTTTCTGCCCCAAGCTCTTCGAGTCGCGATTTGTGCAGGGCAAAGTTGCCCTGCAGTGCCAGTATGCCGATTCTGTTCATCGCAGTAGTGTTACCACCCTCGCTCCTGGAGACGTTCCTCAGGCTTGAGAGAGCTAATCTCAAGGCCGTCCATGGCACGTTTCAGCTCCCGAGATACCTCGAGGAGTACTTCAGGTTTTTGGTAATGTGTTACTGACTTCACAATCGCTCTCGCTCGTGCAGCAGGATCCTCTGACTTGAATATGCCGGAGCCAACAAACACGGTCTCAGCCCCCAGTTGCATCATCAGCGCCGCATCGGCAGGAGTAGCAACGCCACCAGCCGAGAATAGCGGAACAGGAAGCTTGCCCTCTTCGGCAATGTACTTCACCAGCTCCAGGGAGGCACCCAGCTCTTTTGCCGTGGTGACCAATTCCTGCGGGCTGAGTTGCGCAATTCTGCGAATCTCCGAGCCAATAGAACGAAGGTGACGAACCGCCTCGACCACGTTTCCGGTACCAGCCTCTCCTTTTGAACGAATCATCGCTGCGCCTTCGCTGATGCGTCGAAGTGCCTCACCGAGGTTGCAGGCACCACAGACGAAGGGAACCTGAAAAGCAAACTTGTCGACGTGGAAGCTTTCGTCTGCAGGGGTAAGAACTTCACTTTCGTCAATGAAATCAACGCCGAGTTCCTGAAGGATTTGAGCCTCAACGAAATGACCAATGCGAACCTTGGCCATTACGGGGATGGTGACCGCCTTCATTATCTCCTGAATGACCTCTATGTTTGCCATTCTCGCCACACCGCCCTCACGACGAATATCAGCAGGAACGCGCTCAAGCGCCATCACGGCAACGGCACCGGACTCTTCCGCTATCTGGGCCTGCTCGGCGTTAATCACGTCCATAATCACACCGCCTTTGAGCATTTCGGCGAGGCCAACTTTCAGTTGGAGATGTTGAGAACTCATCAATCTACTTCCTTTAAAGAATACAAAGCACGAAACATTTCGAATGGCCCACGTTAGAATGACCCATCCAAGGTCCAGTCCGCTTACAGTCTGTCCCGCCACATGCGGTGAGCAGGGTCCTGCCGCAAGGGCTCCCTAATAAATCACGAAATTTACTCCCGGCATAATCAATATGAATTTAGATTTACGACTGATTAACTATCCTTATCCGGGCCAACCCCAGGGCTAGGCAGTCTACACCACAGCATCCCAAAGCGGTAAATGCCTTCGTGATTCAGAACCTCCGTAAAACCGACATTAAACTAGAGGATAAATACCTGCAGAACTCCCGTAAATCAATAATAAGGCAGTAATTTCTTTAATGCTGAGGTCGGGGAAGGAATATACCCGTGCTGAGTATCGTAGTCCGGGGTAGCACTCCATCCTGATCCATCGTTAAGGCCGGGTTTATCGGCTCCTGCGCTGAAGAGTTTGCAGGGGAGAATCGCCTTGACGCAGTGTATTATTTTCGTAAGCTGTTCTGCGTTTTGATTGGAGACAGACCGGGTCTTCTCCTCTCTGCGAAACAAAGTTTATAGAGCTCTTGAGGCTTACATGCCCCGGACCGCTTGGTGCGGCTAACTAAGGTGATGGGCAATAACGATAAGGCGCATTACATGGCGATGATTGAGACCGAAAATCTGGGCCGATATTTTGGCGAAATTAAAGCAGTCGACGGTGTTAGTTTTAGCGTCGAGCGAGGGGAGGTTCTCGGTTTTCTTGGCCCCAACGGAGCGGGTAAGTCAACAACCATGAAGATGCTGACCTGTTTCCTTACGCCCAGTTTCGGCAATGCGCGAGTCGCCGGTTTCGATACCGTGCTGGAGTCGCGAAAGGTTCGACAGAAGATAGGATATTTACCCGAGAATGCTCCGCTCTACGGTGAGATGGAGGTCGGTAGTTTTCTTCGTTTTATCGCCGAGGTCCGCAGGCTTGAGGCCCGTGAAATATCTTCCGCCATTGATCGCTCACTCTCCTTGTGCGGGCTTCACGACGTCAGAGCACAAAGAATAGAAACCCTTTCGAAGGGATTTAAGAGAAGAGTCGGGCTGGCGCAGGCCTTGCTGACCGATCCCGAGATTCTCATCCTCGATGAACCCACGGACGGCCTGGACCCCAATCAGAAACACGAAGTGCGGGCATTGATCGATGGAATGGCTGAGAATAAGTGCATCATTCTTTCGACCCATATTCTTGAGGAAGTAGATGCCGTCTGTACCCGGGCGGTGGTGATCGCCCGGGGAGCCATTGTTGCTGACGCTAGTCCACAGGAGCTGCGTAAGCGATCTAAAAACTACGGTGCTGTTACGGTTTGCTTCACCGAGGGTGCTGATACTGACGGAGACTTCGCTTCGGCTCTGGGGCAGATACCAGGGGTTGGGAAAGTCCTCGCAGAACCGGATTTCACCTTTACCCTTATCCCGGAAGAAGAAGACTCGGATCGCAGCAGTCAGGATTTGCTTTTACGAGTCGCCCGCGAAGTTGAACAGCGGGAGTGGAAACTTAGCGATATTCGATTGGATAGCGGACATCTGGATGAGGTCTTTCGCGATATAACGCACGCCGTGTGATGTGGAGATTCGATCCAGATCAGCCGCAGGATAGCTTGTACGGGCGTTTGTCACATCGGAGATACAAATGGATTTCAAACTCTTTTTAGCGATATTTAAGAGAGAGCTCGCGTCGTATTTCGCGACACCGATCGCCTTGATTTTTTTGACTGTGTTTCTGATTTTAAATGGTTTCTTTACTTTCAAGCTGGGAAACTTCTTTGAGCAGGGCCAGGCTGATCTAAGACCGTTTTTTATCTGGCATCCCTGGCTGTATCTTTTCATCGTGCCTGCCGTTTCCATGCGACTCTGGTCGGAGGAGCGTCGTAGCGGCACCATAGAATTACTGCTTACCTTGCCTGTCAGTTTGTTTGAGGCCATGCTCGGTAAGTTTATGGCGGCATGGATGTTTCTTGGGATTGCGCTCGTGCTCACCTTTCCCATGGTCATTACTGTGAACTATCTGGGTGATCCTGATAATGGGGTAATCT
>JAUIMJ010000297.1 GCA_030433295.1 bacterium
AGGAGGGAAATTCGACTCCAGGCGGCGTACCGCCGAGAGCGGCGTCGGCTTCACCTGGCGACCACGACAGCTGAACGAGGCGAGGTCAGCCTGCGTGTCGTATTCGGTCTGGCTGCGATTAAAGGAATTGGTGAAAAGGCTGTCCAAAAGGTGATTGAAGAACGAGATGCGAATGGTCGCTTCGAAAGTCTGTATGACTTCTGCATGCGTGTCGAACCCAGTGTCGTTAATCGTCGTTTGTTGGAGAACTTCACAAAATCGGGTGCATTTGATTGGACCGGCTTTTCGCGAGCCGAGCTGTTGGAGCGAGCGGAGGAGGTATCCAAAGCCGCACAGCGTGCTCGTCAGAGAGCGGAATCGCCTCAGATGGGGTTGTTTGATGAACAGAGTGAATCGAGCTCCGCGATTTATGAACCGCAGCGCGATATCAAAGCGGAGTGGCCTACCAACGTTCGTCTGAGTAAAGAGCGTGAGGTCCTCGGACTGTATCTCTCAGGACATCCATTAGAGAAGTTCCGTGCCGATCTCGAACGTCTTGGATCGCTCACTACAGAGGATGTTAAGCAGGGGCGTGACGGCGCAACGCTCTCGGTTGCCGGCCTGATTACCTTTCTCAGACTGAAGAACACGAAGAAAGGGGACCGCTATGCCACCTTTGTGTTGGAGGACCTGCTTGGCACGGTTGAGGTAATCGTCTGGCCTGATACGTATCAGAAAGTACATGCAGTACTCAGCAGTGAGGACCCGGTCATTATCAATGCCCGTCTCGATGTATCTGATGAAAGGCGTAACCTTATCGCCAATGATGTTCAATCCGCACTGGCTATCAGAGACCAGAACGCGACGCAGGCTATGATTAAGCTGTATGAGGAACAGTGTGAGAGTGAAAAACTGCGTGAGCTTCGCTCCCTGCTCAGTTCGCATAAGGGGAACTGCCGGGTGCGGTTTTTGATGAAACGCCCGAATCATAGTGAGACCATCGTGAGCCTACCCTCGCAGTATTGCGTTAGCCCTTCTGAAGCGCTGTGCGATAAAGTTGAGCAGATTTTTGGCAAACCGGTGATGAGTTTCCGTTAAGACGAGTTAAAGGCATGCCTCAGGAACCAAGCGAACTACAGCGGACCGTAGCGTATTGTCGGGAAACCGCAATTGCCTATCGCCATTCAATTTTCTGGCTGCTCGCTACGGGACTACTTCTGTTTGTTGTATTGCAGGTGAAGGAGGTTGCCACTTTACTCCTGTTGTCATACGGGATCGCGCTTCTTTTCGATCCCCTGGTGACAAAGATGAGCTCGCGAATCAGTCGGGGAGCAGCCGTCCTTGTATTGGAACTTGGCGCCCTGGTATTTGTTTTTGGAATGTTTCTGCTCGTCGTGCCACTGTTTTTTCAGGAGTATCAGGTTCTCCTGAAGAATCTTCCGAGCTATCTACAGTCCCTGGCCGAGAGTTTAAGCTCCCTGCTTAATATGTGGTTGGGGATCGAACTCCAGTTGGAGAAGGATGCCATTCTGACAAAGGTACGGGAATACACCTCGGCTTTTGGGGTCGAACAGTTGCGGGGAGTATCTCGTGCTGGCTTCACCGCTTTGTTGCAGGGATACTCAATCGCATTAACGACATTGAATTTTCTGTTGTTGCCGTTCTTTGTTTTCTACATAACCAGAGATTTGCCGCGTATCCACCATAGCGTGGGAACTTTTCTCTCCGCGAAAGTGCGGGAGCGGGTGGCCGGCGTCGGAGGGGAGATATTAGCGCACACGCATGCGTTCTTTAGAGGGCAGATTACCGTGTGTCTCATACTTGCCTGCCTGTACTCCGTTGGGCTCTTTCTTGTCGGTGTTCCCTCTGCCGTTGTTATTGGGCTCATTACCGGCCTGCTCAATATTATTCCCTACCTGGGCGTTGCCCTTGGTTTGCTCCTGGCGTTCAGCATCACCGCGGTCACAGATCCCAGCGTCGCTCAGTTCCTTTCAGTTGGGGCGGTGTTTGTTGTCGTTCAGCTGGTTGAGGGGAGCTTCATTACCCCAAAAATCGTTGGTGATAGTGTCGGTGTGCATCCTCTCGGTGTGATGCTTGCATTGATTGTCGGTGGGGAACTTTTCGGCTTATTCGGCCTGATTGCGGGTATTCCTGCCGCAGCTTCAATACGCGTGTTCTACCGTCACCTGATGCAACTCCTGGATGGTGAGGAAGCCCCGGATACTGTTGTGGCCGAAGAACCCGATAGTGCGCTAGAAGCGTCTGCGGACTGAGCCGGATATGTTATTCGACCGTTCCGGCCTCATCTACGCTGGCCTTGATCAGAGCCGGGTATAGCTCTTTGAGAAAGCTATCAATGTTGCGTTTTTCCTCCTCGCCAATCTGATCCGCCGGGACGCTGCTGTCCATGGGGATACTGATTTCGACGATGCCACCGTCCGATTTACCCGTCGTAAGTTTTTTGTAGATGTTCAGGAAGAGAGCAGCCCACTCGTTGTTGTACTCGCTCTCACCACTGAAGAACCAGTAATAGAAAGCATGCGGTCTCTCTCTGAAGCTTGCGGTAAGACGTCGGACGGAAAGTGTTGTTTCACCTTTTGACGAGGTGACATTCATGGGGATCTCACTTTTTCCGCTTACCGACCAGCCATTCGCGGGCAGGCAAATCAACGGCGAGTGTTTCGCTGCCTGCTTATCTCCGGTTTGCTGTCTCCAGTAACCGATGTAAAGAATGGCCCTTGTGCCATTTGGGTGCTCGTAGGTCCTCTTGATGTATCGGTCGAGCTTCAGTATCTCCTGGGAGCGAAAGTCCAGCTCGGAATCGGCAATAGTTTTCCATTCCCCGAGTTTCTTTGGGATAGACTCAAGCGGTATATCAGCGAGTTTCTTGTTTTCGACCAGGCGGGCGTGGCTGAATGTTCCGAGGAGAAACACCGCGACCAGAACTGCGGCAACGCTAAGTCCACGTATATCGACAAACTTCATGACATCTCCCCTATGTGGTTGGCGCGGCTTCGCCCTGCAGCTTCGACAGGTAGCGACCGACGAGCAAAAGCAGGGGCATGGCGATAAGAAAAACAATCAGTCCTGAAAACGAGTGGAAAAAGCCTTTCGCGGTATCAGGATGGACAAAATGGGCCAGTAGCCCGGTTGCCGCAACTCGAAGAACATTCATTACCAGGGCGATGAGCAGGGCGGCAATAACGAGGGCAAATTTGTAACTCAGGCGAAAGACGGTGAAGTAATTTGCGATTACGGCGAGTGAGAGCAGCGATACACTGGAGCGCATTCCGCTGCACGCCTGTTCAACCAAAAGCCGCATGCTGGGAATTTCGATGATATTGCCCTGCAGATACACAGGCACGTCGAACATTCTCAATGAAAAGGCACTAACTTTTGCGGCAAGAACCTGCATGGGCCAAAATAATTTGAGTACCACGGAATCCGGAAGCGGCCGAGCCATGATGAGTAGGAAGAATGGCGTACTCAGGGCGAGGGCTGTTCTAAACCCGAACATCAGCCAGAGGGTGGTGAAAAGCGAAGGAAACAGCGCAAGCCAACTGGCGTACTCAAGTTCAGATATCTCACCCAGCAGATGAAGCAGGAGTGACAGCAGGAGTATCAGACCGGGGACGAGCAGCTCCTTAACGGTTTTATTCGTCGCAGCCTGCCGCAGAGCTCCGGCAAGCTCCACGGCTCGTTCGCGATAGATATACACGACGACAAACGGAAGTATGAGGCCATGTGAGTAGTCGTCATTGTTCCAGCAGATATACGATACCCGTTCAATCGCACGCCAAAACAAAAGGCCAAAGAAGAGCACGAGAGCGGCGAGCATAAGAAAAACAGGGTAGAGGTCCTCGTACTTCTCGGACTGTTTTTGAGATGTTTCTGTGGAAACGGTAGAACTCATTTGGATATATTTTCTCCCGATAAAATGACATCGTTCGCCTCGCAGCGAATCGCCTCTGCGCATTCCCTTTAGTGACTCTAGCGCCTAACTTAGACGGGAGACACGGCAAAAGTGAGGAATTGCCTACAGATTATGTCGTCATCAAATCGCAAATATCAGGGGTTTGCCCTGTATTTTTCTCAATTATTAATAATACTAGAGGCTTAGATAGCTGTTTGTAAAGCCGAGAAACGAAGGAAACCGTGTTTAGGGGCAGGGACTGAGAATCCAGGCAGATTGTTAGTGCCTTACATCCGGATTAGCCCGCCCTCGAATCGACGTCGCGCTATCCCGTCATTTCTTTGAAATGCGAGTCCACCCTGGTGACAGCGATAAGCATGTCGTCTTTTTCCATACGTCGATTATGTGAGGGGTTGAGATGCCTCTCGAAACGCCCGTTTTCCGATTTCCAGTCTACCGCGAGAATTGTGGCATTGAGTTCTTTCTTAAAGTGGTCAAACACCTCCAGAAAGTCGTGGCCGACAAACTCTTCCGGTATCTGGAACTTTCGCAGGCAGGCGCCTTCCTTGTGGGAGAGCAGGTCACCGATGACGGAGCTGATTCCCTGGTTTACCAGGGTCGATGCAAACAGCCCGGCAGTGAGATTGGTCCTGGAGATAATTTCCTCGACCCCGGCGATGCGCAGGTGCGTTGCATTTTGCTCTTCCAGAAGTTCTGCACAGGTGAAAATATTCGGATTGAGCTTTTCCAGCGTTAAGGCCGCCAAGACGGTTCGGGCATCTCTGTCCTGATCGCGCAGGTTGTCACCCTTGTCTGCAAGAACGACCGCGGCACGCGCTTTCTTTGCGCCTACGCGCTCGAGGACCTCGATCTTCGTAAAATCTTCTCGTATATGGAATAAGCGACTGGTGTTTTTGACCGAGGGACAGTTTTGAATCTCCTCATCTGTCTCAGCTATCACGACAACGCCTCGCATCCACAGCGAAGGAACGGTTTCCAGTTCCGACAGTATCAAGGCTCCCATGCGGTCCCAGCCGCAAATGATAACATGTCCACTCAGGTCACTTAAAAAAAGGTCTTTCTCGTCCATTTTCGTCCTAAAGTAGGCCTCCATCGAGGCAGATACCGTCCCCACCAGAATAGCAAATATTACCAGCCCGGACATACTGATTAAGACGGTAACAAATCGTCCGTAGTGCGAGTCCGGCAAGTCCCCGACAACTTCGCCGGAGATGAAAAGAAACGCTGTTTGCCAGACTTTAGTTTCAAAGA
>JAUIMJ010000017.1 GCA_030433295.1 bacterium
ACGATATCATCGTTCGTGCGTATGACGATGTTAGTGTGCAAATCGGTCGGCGGAATTATCAGACTGACATCGCTTTTGCCGATCGCGAAACCTATCTTTCCTTTGTGGAGAACCTGCTCAAGCGGGCGGGGAAATCCTGTACTCTGGCACAGCCGGTGGTAGATGCCGCAGTTGATCCAAAAGTCAGAGCCTGCGTGACGCACGAGTCCTTTTCCCCGCCAGGTTCTGGTCCCATGCTTACGCTCCGAGTGGCTCGACATTCGTCGATTACTCTCGATGGTCTTGTTGTAAGTGAACTTGCACCGCGAGTTGTGCTTGATTATCTGGCTGCGCTCAGCAATAGCGGACTGGCTACGATTTTGATTGCGGGAGAGGTGGGGACGGGAAAAACAACCCTGGTGAAAGCACTTTCGACACAAATTGATCCGACAGAAGCGATTCTGATCATCGAAGATACCAATGAGATTGCCCTGGATCGTCCTTTCACCCGAACCTTACTCACCAGGGAAGCAAATACTGAGGGCGTCGGAAGAATCTCACCGGCTCAGGCCATCCGCACGGGAATGCGAATGGCGATGAACCGGATAATTCTTGGAGAGATGCGTGATGCTGAGGCCGCTGAAGCTTTTGTCGATGTATGTGCGTCGGGCCATCCCGGCATGTCTACGATACACGCAAGAACGGCTCGTGATGCGGTTGCTCGTCTTGAACTGTTTTTGTCCCGGGCGCAGCCTGGCGTCGGGATAGCCACGGTACGTCGGCAAATAGCAGACGCTATCTCGGTGGTGGTGTATCTGGGCCTCGATAAGAAGCTACAGAAGCGAAGAATCATGAGCGTCCTGGAGGTCAATGCCTCCTCAGACGGGATGGTGCAATTGTCTCCCATGTTCTCGTTTTCGCAAGGCGGAGATGAGGCGCGATGGCTTCGAGAATCGGGCGTGTCTTCTTTTGAAGAGGCTCTGCAATCTGCCGGAGTAGTGCTACCCCATGCCAGAACGAGCCTCTCTTTGGATCCTGAGACCCTGTATCGCTCGCAGCGGTATGGAACAAACGGGGGACAGTGATGGCGAGCCTTGAGCGAATAGCGGCAAAGCGCAGAGCCCTTGCTCTCATCGAACATAATTCCCCAGGCGCGCTTGATCGGGATGAGCGAAGGGCGGTCGCTGAGCAGCCTGAAGCAGAGGGACGAGTGCGCACCTACCTGTCGCAGGCAGGTCTTAGCTTTCATCCGATAGTGCTGTTTCTATTCATGGCGCTTGGGGCCACAGTGGTCTCTCTCTTTGCTACGACCTTTCTTTCTGTCTGGTTTACCCCGCTCTTTTTTCTTTCCGGTGCGATGATTCCGTTGGCACTTGTCGAACGGCGAGTGCGCGATCGCGCCAATCAGTTTTCTGCGGACTACCCCACGGTATTGCTCGCTACGGCATCAAGTATTAAAGCGGGTATGACCGCGTATCGAGCGTTGGAGCGATCTATTCGTCTTCTTCCCGAAGATAGTCTTGTCAGATCTGAAGTGCGCAACTTACTTGCTGCGCTGGACAAGGGAACGCCCAGAGAGCAAGCCGTTTCACGATTTGCACGGGGTATTCGTCAGCCCGATGTTGAGCTTTTTCGCACCGCTTTTTCACTGGCATCTGAGCACGGCGGTAAGTTTGGCCCGACCCTGGAGCGACTTGCTCGGGTATGCCGAGATCGGGGAACGCTTACCCACATGGCGGGAGTCAGAACGGCGACGATGCGCATGACGGCAAATGTACTACTCGCGCTAACGCCCGTAATTGTAATGATGATAGCCGTACGAACAGATGGGTACTGGGATTTGTTTCTCAACGATCCGACGGCAAATACGCTGTCGACGGCGGGGATCCTCTGCATTCTTATCAGCTACGCGACCTTAATCAGAATGAGTAACTTCCGTCCATGATTGAACAGACATTCACACATTCGTTTCAATCTTTTGTACGTCAGCTACGGAATCCTGCCGCGATCATTTCGCGTCGTCGCCTCGACTCTTTGGAGGAGCAGTGGAGGGCTCAAAAGGAGGTGCGTGAGGAAGTAGTGCTGGATTGGAGCAACGCTGAGTCGAACCTCGCACTAATTAGCGGGCGACTGGGAAGGGCGGGATACCTGGCCAGCGCCGACAAGCGCAAGGCAAAGCTTCTGATTACCTGCTTCATACTGGGCGTAACCTTTCTCGCCGTGGCGCTCGGCAGTCGAAGCGGCTCGACCTATGCAGTCGTTTCTGGAGTGCTTGCGCTGTATACCTCCTTTCTTATCAGTCTCTACTACCTGCGACACAGGGAAGCCGAGGTTCGACGGGAGGTGATGTTCCAACTTCCCCTTGTCCTGGAGAACCTGATCCTCATGGTCGAGGCAGGACTTGGCGTATTGCCGGCCCTGGAGCAAATAGTTTTCTCCAGAATTCACAGTGCACGGGAGCAGGGTAGAGCGCTTGACCTGACCACGTTTCTACTTAAGGTCGTGTACGATTTGTCCGCACACGGAATGCCCTTTGCTGAAGCATTGGAGCGCGTCGCGGACGCGACAGAGATTCGCTCGCTGAGGCATGTTCTTTTGCACCTGGATATCAGCGCGAGCGAAGGTGGAGAGCTGATTCCGTCAATGAGAAGTTTGAGCGACCATGCGCATACGGAATGGCGACTTTCGGTGGAGACGCGGGTTAATCGCCTTGAGAACATGGTGGTGTTTCCCGTCTTTACTTCAGTGATTGGCCTGATGATTCTCACCGCCTCGGTCCCGCTTGTTCCGGTGTTGGAGTTTTTCGAATCGGTAAAGATGCAAAACCAGACTCAGAGCGGTGCTACGCTGAGCCGGGTTTCGGAACCCGTGCCGTCCCTGAGAAAGAGGTAAAGACAATGTTCAATGCTTTTTCCATGTTTGTGAGACGTCTTCTTCCGGCGACCTGCATCGAAGGAGCCCTGAGCCAGTTTATTTCACCGAAACTGGTTGCGAGGTGCTGTAGAGACAAATCAGAAACGGCATGCCTCATATCACGTGTGGCTGAGGAAGCAGAGCGCAATATACTGGATGTTTTGTATGAGGTGGCAGATCGTTTAGACCTTACTCCCTGCCCCGAGGTCCGCTCGCCCTCGCCCGAGCTTCTTGCACAGACCGGGCACAGTATCGCATTGATGAGAGAACGAGGGGTTATTCCGCAATCTCTTAGGGAGGGAGGGAGTGGCTACGAACTGATTGTTGCTAACCCCGCCGTGGTGGATGTTTCCCGGTATCAGCAAAGTGGTATTCAGGTGCTCCTCGGACTGCGCTCAGCGATCGACGAAGCCTGGGAGCGATTTGAATTCTTGGAAAGCAATACGAGCGCCTCGCGTATCAGTGACGAGCAGTTTGAGTCAGTCATGTTGCAACTTGCTCACGATGCTCTTGACAAGGGGGCTTGTGAGGTTTTTGTCGGACACCCGGAACCGAGTGGCTACGAGTTCCTGGTTGGCGAGCGTCGCTATACCGGACGCCTTGACCCTCGCGTCTATAGAACACTTCTACAGTATTTCACTGCAGACGGTCGTCTGCAGCATAGAGTCTCTCGCCCGGTTGTCAGTCCGGCAATCGAGACACTGCATTTTTCGCTCACGAAGAACGTAAACAATCCTGTCGTTTATCTCAGCTGGAAGCTGAATAGCAACGACGCTGCTGATACGCCCCTCGCACCTGAGGGCGCTGAGGAAGAGAAGAACCTCGAAGTGACCAATCAGAAAGAATTTTCGCAGGCAAAGGAATGTGAGGCCATTGTCGGGGCGAGCGTGTCTATCAATCCCCGTTCGATTCTATTAGTTGACGATGATGAACGTTTTGGCTCCTTGCTTCTTCGGATTCTCGAAGGTCGTGGCTTTGAGGTTCATCACTGTGAAAACGGCAAGGAGGCTCTAGAGTACCTCACCGAAAGTCAGGTGCAGCCGTCTTTGATCGTGTCGGATGTCCATATGCCGACCATGGACGGGGTCGCGTTTCTGCAACAGATAAGGAATCTGCTTCCGACAATTCCAGTGCTGATGCTTACCTCCGATGAGGACGATCTACTTCAGGTTGAGCTGGTTGAACTTGGTGCGAATGCTTTTGTCCGAAAGCAGGACGATATCAAAATACTCATCGCCTGGTGCAACAATCTGATAACGACACGGGATGATTCATTTGAGCACACCATACGGGTCACCGCGTAGAGAAGTATGAGCGGAACAAGCGTGATACATTTGGATACGACAGCTGTCCTGGCAGGCATACTGATACTCTGGGCTGCGGTTACGCTTCTCTATTTGTTTGTTCGACAGCAGAGAGAACTTAAAGCCCTACGCGATGCCTTACGTGTCTTTAGTCGTGAGGGACGAGGGCCTCGACGAGTTCGCTTTCAGAGTGCGATGATCAGCAGTATATGGCGCGCGATTCTGGCGCAGCCCGTGCGAGAGCGAAGCCTGACGGTATCAGGCGAGGCCTTTACCGATGCACTTTCGCTAAGCACCGAGTTGGCGAAATCGGCCTCGGAGGTGCAGCAGGCGGCAGAAGCGGTAGGTGAGTTACTACGAACGCGAGTGGGGCCCGATGTTATGGCCGTGTCTGTACTTGTTCGGGAGCGAAACGATGAGGGGGCTCGAGTGGTGTACAGCTCCGGTGTCCCGCTTGCACGGATAGAAGGGAGCCTTCTGATATCTTTTGACGCACTCATTGACGCAAACACTGAATCAGCCTGGGGATATCAGGATGCTACCCAGGGAACCTTTAGCGATTTCTCGGTTTTCGGAATTTCACGTTCGCTCTTCGTTCCCTTGCGTAACGAAGACGCGGTTTGCGGTGCCATTTGGCTGGGATTCAGAACGGGTGCTCTTGGTTTAACACCTGAGCGAAAGAGATTTTTACTGGCGCTTACCGAGCACGCCGCGGCTTCTTTTTATGCAGCCCAGCAGGCCGAAGCTCGCAGTGAAGAGAGTCGAAGAGAGAGAGATTTTCTTCTTGGTATGTCGCATGATCTTCGTGCTCCGAGTAATCGAGCATTGCTTGCAATCAGAGAGATACTGGAAGAGGAGCATTCCACTTCTGATTCTCCGGTCAATAATTCTCCAATTAATGATTCCTCTGTCAGGGGGGAGCGGCTTCGCGAGGTAGAGCAGTCAATCCTTGAGCAATTGGAGCTGCTCGGAGATGTCCTGGAATTTGCCAAAACGAGAAAGGGCTTTCTCCGTGCTGAGAAAGAGGTATTTGATATCGCGGCGGCGATAAAGCGTATCGCTCAACGGCATGTCGTTGATGCTGAGCGCAAGGGTATCACGCTTCGAGTCCGTGCAGCAGCGGCCTCAGGTGTTGAGGCAGATCCCGTTCAGATACGACGTGTTCTCGATAATCTGGTATCAAATGCTATCAAATACAGTGATGGCGGAGTGGTTGAACTGTGCGTGGAACGCGAGGAATCCCTGATCCGGGTGCTGGTGCTTGATGAGGGCAGGGGAGTTGCGGATGGGGATCGTGCTTCCTTATTTGATGAGTTTTCAGTTGGTGAGGAAGGTCGGCGTAGTGGTGGTATTGGCCTCGGTCTGGCTCTGAGTCGCGCGCTTGCAAAGCTAAATGGTGCTTCGGTCTTCTATCGTCCCAGAGAGGAGAGAGGCTCAGTTTTTGGCGTTTGTCTGAATGCGGTGTCGGATGAAGTTTTGAGTCTCTCAGAGGGAGGGCGCGCGCTCACATCAGAGCTGCCTGCATACCAGCACGCACTTGTCGCTGACGACCATTCAGCGAGCTGCAGAATGACGATACGCTATCTCAAAGACGCGGTTATCCGATGCACTCCCGCATCTTCCTCAAGGGAGCTTCTGGCTCTGGCGCAACAGGTTTCACCGGATCTCATAGTTACTGATTGGCATTTTGCGGATGGTAGTCTGGGTGAGGTTATCGAAGACCTTCCGCCATTGCGAACTCTGGTTATCGTTAGCGGGCGGGCACGAATTCCTGAACTACCGAAAAAGCTTGCAATAGAGCGGGTGTGTGTTTTGCAGAAGCCGCTTGTGCGCGAGCAGTTGATAGAGGCCCTTGGCGGATTGGGGCATAGCTATCATGCGATCGAGGAGGATGATGTCGCGGGTGATTCGGAGCGAAAATTGGAGCGAAAAGTGGCGTGAGTAGAGTTCTCTCCATTGCGTTAGGCATTGCTCTCCTGGCTTCGCCGTATCAAGTTGCTGCGGCGGAGGAAACTCCCTTGCCTGAGGGCCTGGTTCGGGTTGACGGTCTGACATTTCGTTGCCCGGGGTGTTCGCGATTGGACAGCGTAAGCTGTGTCGTTCCAAAAGACGGCGAAGAAACACTGGTTGCCTGTGATGAGGCGATAGAGTTTTTGTTGCGCAGGCTGCTTGAGGGCGGGTACGACCGATTACATCCAGGGGCGATGGAACTGCGCAGCTATCTTCTCAATGAAGGTCTGGCATATCACCGCAGCAGGGCTGCTTTTGAACTACTGTTTAAAGCGAAGGGTGGAGAAAGGGAAATAATTCGGCATGCAAGAAACCTGTATGGACTTCATAGCGAGGTCCTCGAAGAGCTGGTTAATGAGGGCATTGCATCTGAGAAAGTGCTTGAGCATCTCTGGAGTTTGCCTACACGCAGCGGCAGGCAAAGTGCTCGCTTGCGGACGGTTATTGCCAACGCACACCCTTCCTACGGCATTGAGAAACTCTTCGACTCGCTCACGGTAATCGATCTATCTGCCGACGAGCAGGACCTGAGCGTGATGGCGGATCTGCTCAGACTCCTCGGCAGCTCTTGGGCCGCTCAGGTGGAATTGGCAAGTTCCGCATTTTCATCCTGCGCTGTGCCGATTGATGCCGCGACCTGCGACCTTACCGAGGTTGAGAGTAAATCGACCATAGCAGCACGCTATTTCGAACGTGTGAGAACGCAGCTTACGCTACGTCAACTGAGCGAACGTGAAACTGCGCCCGGCGTGGTGCTCGACACCGTCGCGAGACTTCCCTATCAGCGGGTTCGGACCCCCGACATGCTAGAGCTTGTCGTGGCAGCGGTAATTCAGCTTGAAAGCGATACGGCCTACTGGCAAAGCGCTCCGGAGACCGTTCTCGGAATGTTGGCTGATGTGGGACAGCACGACGATCAGCTGGCCTCGCTTCTTTATACGCTCGTACAGGATGAGGGCGTCCGGAAAAGTGTTGCGCGGGCAGGAATGAGCGGGGCATTCGAGGTGTACCGTGAGGAGGCTTCAGGGCTGTATGCCCGCGGTCGTATGAGAACCGGAAGCAGTAAGGATGCCTCTTTTGAGCTGCCCCTGATGGTGTCAGCTATCGCAGTGTTTTCTATCCTTTTCTTCTACCTGTATCAGCGTTTTTCGCTGGTACGCACGGAAGCATCCAGCGAACATCCGCTGTCTGCAGAGGAGCGGGCGGAGTTACGGGCGCTGCGCAAGTATTTTAAGATTGCACCAGGAGCGAAGCAGGCAGAGCTGACAAAGCGATTTCGAGTGCTTGCGCGAAGGTTTCACCCCGACGTAGATGGTGGTAGTAATCGCGCCTTTGCTGAACTCGGTGAGAAGTACAACAGAACCAAGTTACTGCTGCAGCGGCTGCATACGAAGTAGGAATGCCGATTTGCATGGGAAAAGAGCGTCCGGTATTTGGATACGCTCTAGTTCACCATGCGCACCTTTACTCGGCGGACAAATTCCCTCATCCGCTTCCTCATCGTATCGGGCTGGTCAAAGTCAACCGGGAAAAACTCCCCTTTATTGTGACTGTCGTTATTTATCAGATTCTCCCAGATGTGCGGAATCGGGTAATCGTATCTTGGTGGATCCTCCTGGCTGAGATGCGTTCCAATGTAGGCTGGCTGATTGTACTGCAAAGCGATTCTTTGTAGTTGGCTGCTCTTCATTCCAAGCGTGTCATCGAGATTGTCGTACTCATCAAGCGCAGTACCCGCGGCTTGGCCCAAACCGAAGGTATAGAGTGTATACCCTCGACCTCTTATCGCATCGGCCTGAGCGATTGCAGTATGGTAGAAGTGTTTTCTCCACTCATCAATACCGGAAAGCTTCATACCCGCACCGGGGTCCGGCTTGTTGATAGGCGCCTGCGCCGCGGTGGGAGGAAAGGCGTTGCCATCGAGGTCAATCGTCTTAAAGGAGTTAAGGCAGGTGCCGAGTTCATTGATAGCGTCCTCCGGATCTCCCGCAAGTGTGGGACCGGCCCAGCCCTGGAAGGTGAGGTTGCTACACGCCGGTTTGTCGAAACCTTTGTCCACCGCGTGATGAATGACCGGCACAGCACTATAACTGGATGCTGTCGAGAGCGGCGCTATCCCCTCTTTTTGCAGAAGCCGATCGTCCCTGATTCCTGAAAGAGAGTCACCGGTGACGATAAAGTTGTTCGGGTCACCCGGATCGAAGAAACCCTCCCAGGTGACTTCCCAGGTACAGCCGATATGCATGGGAGGACCCGCGGGTGTTCCCGGGGGAGGCGGAGGTGGATCGAATTGTGCGGAAACGGCTCCCTTAATGTCTGACAAATGCCAACAGGTAGCAGTCGGGGCACCGTCGCTTAACAGGCCAATAAAGGGAGTTCTGTTTCTCAATAAAGGATTTGCGTAATGGACATTGACCGCCTCGTAGGCGCGAATAAGTGCGAGCGTTATGTTGGAGGGCTGAAAGGTCTTGGCGTTCAGTTTATAGATGTCTTCTTCGGCAGTTGTCAGCTGAGTAAAACCTCCTGCAGGATTGATGGCCACCAGGGGTTTTACTGTCTTGTCGTAGACCATGACGCCAATCATGTCGCGGGTTCTGTCGAAACGATCGAGAATTTCGTCCTTCACGACCTTAATCAGTTCCGCAAGGCGAAGATTGGAATCAGGACCGCAGTTTGGGTAGCAGGAGCAGTCACCGGAATGAGGACAGTTCATGGAACCGGAGGCATCCAGCGTAATCATACCAAGAGTTGGGGTGACTTCGGCGCGCGCGGCATTCCTGATTGTTATCTTGGAGCCAAAACCGGGCACTACGCGCATCAGGTAGAGAGGAAGGTCGAACTGAACGAGACTGTTCGTTACTATTGTTCCCCCGGACTTTGCAGCGGAGACATTTACACTGAAATTTCTTCGTTCAAAAGAACTAAAACGAGCACTCTGGGTCGCGACCTGTCGAGCCGCATCCTTTGCCCTGTTCAAAACGGTAGTCGAGAGATTGTCGTAATCATTAGAGTTAAGAACGATCTGAGATGCTGCCGAAAAGGCAGCAGAATCGGCCCAGTTCTGGCTTGCAAGACTCGCAGAATACATGCGTCCACCATCGATGGCGAGACCCATCATTGCAAAGATAGCAATAATCGCAAACACCATCAGCGGAAATACTACCCCGCGTTCGCAGTCACTGTTAACTGCTCTAAGCGATGTATTAGTAGATGGACATTTCATAGAAATCGAATTTTGCAAAATCTATTACCCCCAATATTCGAACAAAAATAGGCCTATACTGAATATTCACTTCAGCAGTAGCGAAAAGTTCACGGTCCTGGATCAAATCCCTCAAGGCAGTGTCATTGACGATAAGTGGTTCAATTTTAGAATTGAATCCGAGGTCTGTTTCTCCGCCAGGCTCCTTGTTCAGTGGTTCTATCGGTGTAGGTGCGTTTGGATCGTGAAACCCAGGGTCATCGCGATATACGCTCAGAATAATGTCAATGTCGGCGTGCTCAATTACACCTTCTGCCAGTCTCTCCATTCGTTCGCGAACATGGAACAGACATGCAGATCTCGGTGCGTCATCATGATACGGGGAGCATTCTCTGTAGGCGTATAGGGCAGATTCTTTTGCGATGAAGGCTGAACTTTGTTTGAGGTGCAGTAGGTTGCCGAACTCAAAACCGGCGATGATAAGAAAAAGAAGCACGGGAATGACATATACGAACTCGACCAGAACCACACCGGCCTCTGAGGCGTCCGCGCTGTTATGCTCTCCCACGCAGGAGCTTGGATTGGAACGTATCATGAAAGATCCTGAAATTGATGTATCACCAACACGTGCCGGCCATATCATGGCGCTGGCCCGGACTCACCGTGTACTCTTGGACGATGAGAAGTATAGCGGGCTACCTGACCGCTCCACCGCAGAGGAAGCTTCCGCTCCTATCCGATTTTGATGTAATCCCTTACAAGATAGTTCCACGAATCTGAACAGATTCGAACTAATACAATGAACATAACTTACCCAAACAACTACCATTTTACCCCATAAAACCGCAGTTGTCGAAGGGTTATTTACGAGAGGGGACGCGAGATAGTTCTAATCTGAAAACAAAGTCCGGCGGGCCGCTGGGCTGCAGGGGAACATTGAAGCCAAGCACTTTGGCCTCCGGTTTCCAGAGGAAGAACGTCATCAGAACGCCCTGTTTTTCAATAAAGCGTGCCGTGAGCGCAAAGTCCGGATGAGAGCTGATGTTGAACTGAGTTCCGGCCTGATGGGCATAGTTGGTCAGGCGAATGGGGCGTTCTATCTGATCGCTCTGTTTGTAGCGAGAGTGCTGCGACCAGGGTCGCAGTCCGTTGTATTCGAACTGTTCTGAGGTGGTGATGCTGCGCGAGAGCTCGGGAATAAGCTGCGCGTGGGAAAATCCCATAACTCTGGCATTGACCGAGGCGATATAGGCCATGGTGAGTCGATAGATGACGCCGGTAGTACGAGATATCGGGGGACTGTCTACCGGAAGCGAAGACTTGATAGTGAGTCCGTGAATTGTTTTTCCTCCCGCCTTCGTTGCGGTTTGATAAAATTGCAAGTCGTTGAGGTTCAGTGTCACTTCAGGAACTATCGGGGCAAAGGGGATGTAGAAGACATCGAAGCTGGTCAGCGAGAGTTTGCCTTTGTATTCCTGTAAACCCGTCTTTATCGATGGTTCCGGAAAAAGCGTTCCCGGGTAGAGTGCGGTGAAGGCACGTAGGGATCGCCTGTAATAGGCTTTCAGGCTGGAATAGGTGCGCGGCATTCGTTCGAAGAGCTTAGGGGGAGCCAGGAGTCGTTTGAGTTGAGGCGTTACATCGCGCACCGTGGTTTTTTCGGTGTCACGAAAATCTGCAAGCAGGGATTCAGTTACCGGAGACCGGGCTTTATCGGTTTCTTCGGCCTGGGAGAGGGGGGCAAATCCAAGAAGCACTATTAATGTCGATAGCAGGGCTATCCCGGGGCGAAAAAGCCCTGGACCGACCAGCGCAATGTGGTGATTTGCTTTCATAGGGTCTATCCTTATTGTCGCAGTGTCGCGCTCTTTGAGCACTCTCTTCTTCGTATGCCTTGTTGATGTAGTAGCATCGCGGGCCTGCCGTCATCCCGGCATCCATAGTAGCATTTATTGAGCGCTGTCGCGGAAATATCTTTTGTACGCAAATGGCAAAATACTTGCTTAGGCAGAGGTGACTTTGTGGTATGAGATCGTAGCAGTTCCAAACTGTTGCTTCTCGCTGTTACATGAGAAGAGAATTTTCTGCTTACTTAGCCGGACGGTGAATCCTTCCCGGCAATATCCCGGAGCCAGGGCGTGAAAAATAAGCTTCTACATCTTATTAGTTTGAAACTATCTATCCTCCAAAGAACGATGCTCCGTATGATTGGCAGCTCATGTATACTTTTCCTTGCGCTGGCAACTGCATACGCCGGAACGCCTCCCTCGCCGATTCCGGCGAAGAAGCTTCCTTCTTTGTTAAAGATGCTGGAGTCGGCTTCCCTGTCAGAACGGGTCGCCGCTATGAAAGACATAGGGTACGTGTCACCGGCGACAGAAGTGCGGAAGCATGAAAAGCTTCTTTGCGGGCTTCTCAGCGATCCTGCTCCGGAAATCCGAGAAATGACGCTCAAAACCATGTGGCGCAGACTGGAAGGCAATGATCTTGTGGAAGCCTGTGTTCGCCCTGCGCTCAAAGACAAAGATGATCGCGTGGTGCGAGCTGCCCTCATGGTGGTAGGGAAGCTTTTTGCCCAAAGTAAGAAGGCCTTTCCCCGGGTCGAGGCCCTGCTCGACGATGAGAACCACGAAGTGGCCTATCGTGCGGCGCAGACGATTGGTCGCCTGGGGCTTGATTCCGGAGTCGAGAAAACGATTCAAACCTGGGCGAAGATGCTCGATAAGAAGGTCAGCCTGGAAGTAGAAGAGGTATACGTTCTCTCCAAGGATTACTCGCCTGCGATAGAGATGGACCGGATGGGGAACCGAGCGCCTGAGCTTATACGAAGCGCCCTTTCTTCTGAAAGCGTGCGAAATGAGGTTGTTCCTCACTTGCTGAGAAGTATTACCTTTCGCAAGCCTCTTGTGCGCGTTGTGAGCATTAAGGTTATGAAGTGGATGGAGTTTATCTCTCCGGAGATTATGGAGGCCCTGTTCCTCGTCGTTAAGAACGACAAAGCACCGGCGGTACGGATCTATGCCCTGGAGGCAAGCGCGGATCTCTTAAAGCTGAAAAAAGACGGGGTGCTCACGGCGGCTGATCTAAACGTTGATCCCGCGGAGTATCGCAGTTTAATGCTGTCACTGACGAAGTCGAAATTTGAAGGTGAGCGCATCCACTCTGTTCGCGCCCTGGGAGCTCTTCGCGAAGGGTCCTCAGAGGTCGTTGACGCCCTGGCGAACGCCTTAGAGGATTCCTCCGAGAAAGTTCGTGTGTATGCCTTGGCCGCTCTCGGTAAGCTTGGTCCGAAGGCCAGCGCTGCCGTGCCTGCGATAGAGACACTCTTGCAGCGGAAGAATCGCAGCATGCGAGACACCGCCTGGGCGGTTAAGGCGCTACAGCAGATCGCGACACCGCGCAGCATCGCGTATGCAAAGAAAGTAATGGCTCAAATAGAGCAGGAAGAAGAAGGCTCGGCAAAGGAGAAGTAGGTCGGCATTCTTCTGCGGGAATCCAGGCAAAGTGTTACCGGCAGGCGTCAGATGAGTGGGCCCTTCAGGCAAATGCAAGTTTTAAACAGGGCAGTCCCGAAGGCCTCCCTCGGCCTTGGTGAGGGCACTACGCTCAACCTTGTAGAGATTTTCAAAGAAAACAAAGCCCATTTCCTTGGCAATCTTTATTTTCAGAAAATGGTTGCGGACAAAACCCGGCCCGTTGTTTGGATCGAAATTATACCCTACGGGTAGCGTCGTATCATCGCAAATGTTGCAGTCGTTCGACTCTGCATCGCAGACAAAGACTTCCTTGTCCAGGTCGTAGTCTACGTAATAGGCCTCTGCTTCACCGGCGACGATCTGTTTTAACGCTCGTACTCGTGCCTCACAACATTGCTTATCTGTTCCCGCCTCTTCTGCAACACCAACCAGCGAGGCCTCTCTGGCTACTCTCGCGACAACAAACTGTGCAGTAAGCGAGAGATAGAGGAAACGACAGAGCTCAAAGAAAAAGATAAGGCAGAGAAAGAATATAAGAATCGGAACTATCGATTCAATCATGATAGCACCGCGCTCACCGCGCTCACGTCGTTCTGCTTTTTGCTTTTTCAGGTCGTCTTTTAAGCGAATGATTCTGAGCATGCTAGTTTTCATCCTCCTCAGCGTCACTCTCTTCGAGCGGCGGAGCCTCTACCGTCTCGCCATCCTTGTCCGTGATGTAGACTTTGCCATTGGCGCCGGCTGAGATAACGTCCCTTTTGATGTTGTCACAGCTCTTTATATTGTGCTTCATTCGCGTGAGCTTTAAGCCTATGCGCTCTCCACTGAGATCCACCGAGCCGGTTCGTAGTTTTGTCGAACGATTGAGTCGAAGAATGGTGAGGAAAATACGCTTTCTTTGTTCCTCGCTGAGATCACTTTGCCCTTGTAAATAATCTCGAACCTGTTGAATCGCATAGGACCCGATGACATTATCGAGTATTTCAATCTCCCCTTTCTGGTTGCTGAAGTAGCTAAAGAAAAAGACAGAATCTTTATCATCCGATTTTATTTCTTTTCCCGAATAGTCGGCTACTGGTTTTTGCTGACAGGACTTTGTGCCGGCTTTATCACTGCAGAGAAATAGTCCGAAGTGCTGTTTCGTTTTGGTGTAGGGAAAGGTGAAATTTACCTCGTATCCCTTGGTAATATCGCTGCGTTTGATTTTGACTCGCTTAGTTTTGGTCTCCTCCGTAACTCCAAGCAGAGGCTCGACAGTCAGCAGTAGAGAAGACACGCCAAGTTCGTTCATGTCGGCTGACATATAATCGAAGTCGCCAAAGTCGCAGAAATCCTCAACACCAATAGTAAACCAGACGGTCGACCCGTTTCGATTGGTCAGGATCTTTTTCTTCTGCATGCCAATAACCGCATCGACGTTCTCAGCTTTCGCCTTTTTGATTTCCTCAACGCTGGTGTAGTCAGCAGTGCCTGCCACTTCTCGGTAGACCACGGTGGCGACGTACAGCGCGAGCAGTATGCCCAGCCCAATTAGCAGATTTCGTTTTTGTTCGGCTTTCATGTGAGGTTGCGGTATGTGGCTCCGGGAATGTTCGACCTCATGTCGATGGTAAGAGCGTTTCTATTAACATCATTCCAGTGTCGATACTGCGGCTTTGTCAGCTAAAGTGCAAGATGAAAGCACCTCCAAAAACGCGAATGCAGGGCCGGTTACCGGGCCCTGCACAGCAGTTTGTTAAGTGATAAGAGTGAATTAGTGAATTTTATTCTTATTGATAGCCGTCTGGATTAAGTAATCACCGGTTACAAAGCCTTCAGCGACTACGGACCTGTTTTTCAGAGCTACCCCTTCGCCTTCGAGCGTCAGGTTGTATACCAGCTGGTCCTCTTCAATCGGCAGACGTTTCAGAGCAGTAATCTGCTTCGAGCTACCGTCATCAGTGACCACAAAATCGCCCACGGAAAGCTCACCTGCCATCTTGATACGATAGGCAGGGGAGTGACCGAGTTCGCCGGGCTTAAGACCGATCTTTTTAAACCAGGTCGTCTCAGAACTTCTCCTGAACGGTTGAATCATCGGATGACGCTCGCTGACGATCAACGTTCTTTCACCGAAGCTCATTTCAATAAGAGGCGTCGGCTCAGGTCCAACTACTACGCTGGATAGCTTAACCGCCTTCTTTGACAAAGGATTCCAAACGACGTCACCTGCCTTTAACTTTTTAATCATCTTATAGGTCCCGTCTCCAAGCATGATGTTGGTGTCCGGGTGGAAGCAAGAGTGGTTGGTTCTGTGAGCAACCTGGCCCGTTTCAAAGGCACAGTTCTTTCCTACTCCTTTCTCCTGAGTACCTTCTGTATACCGTATGTCGTCACCGGTCGCATTCAGATCAATACCTGCTGCACTGGCTGAGCGAATCTGGAAGTGCACATGGCTTTCACTGCCACAGGGGTCATAATTCGACTGACCCGTGTAATGAAGAACACCCTGGTCATTTACATCATTTACCCCACGACCACAGAGGACGAGATACTTTGGCGAAAGGTCACTGGAGTTGAAGTCTACTTTAATTTCTGTGCCGCCCTGGTTGGCGGTGACGATGTCTTTACAGGCACAGCCAGGAGCAAAAATCGGATCTTCCTCACTGCTCGTTACACGTGCGACGTAGGAAGCAAACTGACCTGGTTTACCGTACTTCTGCTGGTGCTCATTCGCGCAGTTCAAGAGCGCATTGGTCAGAACATTATTTGCCAGCGCCTGGTTGGCAACCCGCTGCGCATGAAGCTGCTTATCAATGATGCAGTCTCGCTGGTCCGCGGGAACTCCCTGTGATTCCAGCTGAGAATTTGCCTGGGCTTCATTCAGATCGGCACGCTGCCCGCTTGCGGGAATAAGGAGTTCGTAGGTGAGCGCATTGTCACAGTGGTTTTCCTCAACGACACTACAGTCTACGGTGAAATTGGGATAGTACTGCTCGCAGGCTTCCTGTATCTCGACATACACCTGACCATCGTTGCCGCAAACGATAGTCGGATCGTCAAGGACCCCGTCACAGTCATCTTGCGTGTAAGGGGAAAAAGGATTGCCATCACCATCGCCATCGTCATCGCCTGCATGGGCCAGGGAGACAAAGGAGATGCTCGACAGTAGAAGCGCCAATAAAAGCTTTGGTAAGAATTGGCTGTGGCATCCGTTCAAGAAAAGACTGCAAGACTTTTCATTAATCATCTTTATGTAACCCCTAATCTAAGCAAACGCGGATGCACGAATGCACCGCGATATACGATTCAGCAATACGATGTAGCCAGTCCCACCAGTTGCGCGAACAAAAGTCACGGCTTTCGTTTAATTGCTAATGAAGAATACGTGGGGGTATAAAGAGGACTTGTGGTGTCAGCCTGAACCTCAAACGCTTAAACCGGGGTTCTATGCACAGTTCTATCTATGCACAGATCTATCTAAGCACAGGAGGACGTCGTGAAATGGCGTCGGTACTGCGCTCGTGCTTGTAACCCGGGTCAATCGCAACCCTTAGTATTTCCCACTCAGCAACCCCAACAACGACATGATGGGAACCATTATATCATAATTCCCCATTAGATTAAGTATAAATCTTATGCGATTCAGACTTTTGTTGCTGGCGTATGTAGTCGAAATCTGTTGCGATCTGAATAATCTGTAGTGAGAACGGTGTACTAGTATGGGGTCGCCGGGCGCGTCTGCCGCGAAGAGTAATGTCTCAGGCAGGCTGCCTGCTTGAGGGAATGCGCCTCTGGCTTTAGAATAAGAGGTCTGGCTGCAGAGTAAAGTGCCCTATGCATTGGCAATTCCCGTATACATTGTGAGAACGATTGGCTCAGTATTCCCAGGAGGGCATATCGAATCTTTTAAAGCGTGGATAAGCAAAGAAGTACCCCTGCTTTCCTTCTCCTTCTGCATGCTGCTCGTGTGCATGCTTGTTTCCACATTTTTTGCGTACCTGCCCTACGGATCTGGGCTTGCGATGTCCTCATGCGCCAAGCTGGGTCTTACGCTCTTTCTGCTGTTCCTGCCGACCATACTTTCCGCTCAATATGATGAATTCTCTTCTCTTGCGTTCTGCAATGTGATCATCGGCTGGATTCCCCCGGTCTGGATTGGTTTGCTGATTTGGGGCTATGTCATTCGTCGGAGATCTAAAAAAGAAGGCATGCCTTCATCTGCCTATGATTATCGACAATGGCTGAAACCGGTTCTGTGTCTTGCAGCGGCACTTGCCGCTCTGTCTCTGACTATGGGGTGGCTGGTGTATCGCTATTATTTGCAGGCCCTTCCAGATACCTATTTCGCCGCATTCTTCTCGGTCTTCGAGTGGCATTTCATACTGCTGGTAGGCTGCTTTGTCGCATCGCTTCTTGTAGCCTTTATTCCCAAACTCAAGACTCGGCCCGCGCGAATGCTGGTCGTGTCTCTCAGCGTGCTGCTGGTGTCGAGTTTTGTCTTTGCCTCCAATCTAACCCTGAAGAAACAAGGGGAGCATCGCAAAGCGCTGGAGCATTATTCAAGCGAGGTCTTCAGAGCTCTTGCACAGGAGTATCAGGAAAAGGGGAGCTATCCGATATCCCTGGCAGAGGTAGAGGTTCCGGTAGAAACACCAGCGGTGTTCAGGAAAGAAGGGGTATATAAGAATCACGGAGATTATTTTGAACTGTACCTTGGCACAGACTATCAAGCCCTTCGTTTTGACAGTCGAATTGGAGTCTGGCAGACCTGCATCGGGGACTCCTGTTACTAGAGTAGTCGTAGGATAAACAATTTCGATTGTATCCTGGGGCTACTCTAGTATCTTTTCCCCGCTCGGACGTACGTCCGCGCTCACAGGCATTTTTCGCTGCGCTTTCATGAAAAATGCTCTAGAGCCGTCGGAATGCGGGCTGTGACGCGGTATAGATGAGGAACAGTCCATTACCAGATACTTCTGAAGTTAAATTTGAGGAGAGAAAATGTCGACAATTGTAGCGGTAAAAACGGAGAAGGAGGTCGTGCTGGCAGCGGATTCTCTTTCGTCTTATGGAAGCACGCGTTTGTCTTCTAGGTTTGATGCTTCTCCCTCAAAAATCTTTCAGGCACGCGGTTCCTATATAGGTGTTGTCGGAAGTGCCGCGCACTTTCTGGTCCTGCGAGACCTCCTGACCACCTCAAACGAAGAATACTCCCTTTCCTCCATCGAAGGGATATTCGCGGCATTTCGCAGTATGCATCCGATTCTCAAGAAGGAGTATTTTCTTAGAACCGAGGAAGAGGATGACAGCCCGTATGAGTCAAGCCAGATGGATATCCTCATAGCCAATGAAGCCGGTATCTTCGGCGTGCACTCTCTTCGCGAGGTGTTTTCGTATCAGCACTTCTGGGCTACGGGCAGCGGTTGGACGTTTGCTCTTGGTGCAATGCACGCCCGTCTGGAGAGCAGCTCAGACGCTCTGTCCATCGCAATGGCTGGCATTGAGGCTGCGGCCGAGTTCGACCAGGCGAGCGCCCTGCCGGCCGAACACGTTCGCATAGAGCGCTCACAGGAACTGCGTTCCTGCTAACTGGCGTGCCCTTTTCCGCGCGGACTGTGGTCAGCACGTGTGGCCCCTTTGTGCCGGGTGTTAGAACGAGCATTCGGGATTTCATCCCTTCTCGGCGCCATAAAGATGACAAAAAGTATACAATTCTTTTGTTTTTCTCATAACAGGTAAAAGGGGCATTACTTCTACGTTCTCCCCTCAGGTCTTTCGAGTGTCCTCGTTTCGTGTAGTGCGTGTTTGAAGTTTTTTTCGTTAGTGGTGACTTTCACCTTCCTCGTGCTGAGCTTCAGCAAAATTGTAAATAAAGATGGGAAATTAGACGTAGTACTTACGTTTTCGTACTGACGCGCCTTGCGTCTTTGCGTTCGTAGACTGTGCCAGAGCGAGTTTTTGAACAGCTCGTCTGCAGGATACGAACGCCCTCAAAAGCATTTTTCGCTATGCGTTATTCGAAAAATGCTCTGGTGGGATTGGGTTGAGCAGACCCTGAAGTCTGCGCGTGGTTGATGCAAAAGGGTAACGAATTGGAGGTTGATGGTATGGGTTCAAACGCAGCAAAGAAAATGCGAGCGATCGACATTGAGGAGAAGTCCGTCACGGGCTCCGATAGACCCACTGAGCGCAGATCAAAGAAATCAAAAAAATCAGAAAAACCAGAATCGCCGAAGACTAAGCTCACTCCGAAGCAGATGGAGGAGACGATTCTGGAGCATCGGGAGCACGGACGACGTCTTGCCTGGAGTTTTCTGAGTAGTTGGCGAATACGTATGCCGCAGGATGAAGTGGTGAGCGTTGTGGGGGCCGCCTTGTGTGAAGCCGCGATTCGCTTTGATCCATCCAAGGAAGTCGCATTCAAAACGTTCTTCTTTTACCACCTTCGCGGGATGTTGCTAAAAGAAATTTCGCGCATAATTCAGGAGCAGAAGATTCTTCAGTTTATTCCCAATGGCATGGTAGGAAACGACTATCGCGGCGAGCAGCTCTCTGTTGCTCCAATCATTCCGCCATTGATTGAGACAAACAATCCCGAGAAAATTATTGAGCAGAAACAGGTAGCTGGAGCCTGCTGGGATGCCTGCACACAACTGGATCCCCTGGAACAGGAAGTGCTGATTCGCTGTTTTGTCTATGATGAACCGCTGGTTTCCATTGCGAAGGAGCTCAAATATTGCCGATGTCACATATCCCGTGTGAAGAGCCGCGCCCTGGCCAAGCTCTCACAGCTGCTCAGTGAGGATGATGTACTGAAGGACCGATACGAGGATAGTGAGGTTTCTCTCGAGGAGATCGCTCTGCCACGTGCTAAATCATCGAGGAAGAAAGTCGGATATACCGGCGGGCGAGGCCGTCGAAAGCGAAAATCCGAGCAGAAGCGCTCGGCCGTTTTGGAGCAGCTTCTGGAAGCTTCCTACTAAATCACCCGTATACTGTCGGCACCATGTGCCCGACCTTTCTCTACTGAAAAATCCCGCAGACATCTTGTGCTGCGAACGGCTGTCCTCGTCCTGGCAGGGCGCTTCGGGGCCTGCTTGTGGTTTGGCAATCGTTAGCGAATGCTATACGATTCCATGCTCCGGATTCGTGCAATCCTCCTGATCCAACGCATAGAGCTTGAACTGGTTCTCCCCGAGTGGCGCAGTTATACGTAAAAATCGATCGTGAGAAAGGCATGGCTGTGTTTTGGGGGCCAGGGACCTTTTCTGCCAAGGAGAGTATAAAAACTCTGGGTTCCGCTCGCTGGAATGGTGCAGACAAAGTGTGGGAGGTGCGGGGCTTCCGTGGCACAGAAGCAGAGCTTGGGGATTTGTTCCCCGGTATACAGGTAGAGGCTTCGGGCGATGCCTCAGCAAATACTTCACTGGTCGACGAACTTACCTCGACTCTGGCTGAGGCAGCCAGTTTTTCTCCAGAACGTGCTCCCGCTGAACAGAATACACACCTCATCCCAACAGGTGCTACTTCATCCGAAGCTTCAGCTCTCGAGGCGGGGTCGCCGCCGGGTGTCCCCAGAGGCTTGTCAGTAGCTGAATTTGGTGCGCGGGTGCGCATGGCCCTCAGAGAAGCCTTTCCCAGAACAATCTATCTGTATGGGGTGGTAAGCAGCGTCAATCAAAAGGGCGATAGGGTCTTTCTGGATCTCGCCGAAGCTGAGCGTGCGGATGAGACACTCTCTTGTGCGGTATGGCGAGATGCCCGGCGTGTATTTGAGCCCCTGAGGAAAGCCGGCTTTGAGCTGGAAAAAGATCTGCAGATAATGCTCGAAGTTTCGGTCGCTTTCAATAAACGAGGAGGGCGAATTTCTCTCACGGTCCATCGCGTGGTTCCGGAGTATACGCTGGCAAAGGCCGCGGCACTGCGTGAGCAGACGAACGAGCGATTAAGACAGGAGGGGGTTTTTCAGCAGAACAAGACAAAGAGCCTGCCGTTCCTGCCTCGTCGCCTGGCGATACTTACAAGCTCTGCGGGGACCGTTATTAATGATTTTCGTGCGGCGCTTGATACGGCGCAGTTTGGCTTCGAGCTATTCTGGGTTGATGTGGCGGTTCAGGGGGTTGATGCAAAACGTGACCTTGTCGAGTCCATACGAGCTCTCTCCCGCAACAAGGAAATCGATGCGATTTTGCTGTTTCGCGGAGGCGGAAGCGCAGGCGACCTCTCAATTTTTAGTGACTACGATGTTGCGCGGGCGATATGCGATTGCTCCCTGCCGGTTATTTCGGCAATTGGTCATGAAGAAGATCAAAGCTCAGCGCAGGATGTCAGCAATATCGCCTTTGGGGTTCCGAAAGATATTGGGGCCTTTTTCGCATCCATTGTATTCGAGCGCAGGCGCTCCGTTACGAAGCTGGTCCAGGCGATAGCAAACAACGCGATGCATATACTGGTCCTCAGGGAACAACGGCTCTCTGATGTCTCGGCCAGTAGCAGCGCACTCGGCGCCCAGTTTGTCAGGGCACAGGAGCATCTTCTCAATCGATTTGCTCTGAACCTGCCGTCTGCAGCCGCGCTGCGTATGGCTGCCGTTGAAGAACAGCTGACTCGTTCTATGTCCGGGATCCCAAGCTTAACGGAACGCATGTATGTTCAGAAGCGTCGCGATTTACGATCGCTCTCCGCGCTTCTGCGGGGTGGTGTTGAGCGCAAGCAGTTGCGTGCCGAAACTCAGTTACACTCCAGAGCGTCGGGAATTCTCGGATACATGGGGAGCATCTTTGATGAAGCTCGAACGAGCCTGTCGATCTGGAGGGATATCGCTCAGGGTGTTCGTCACCTCCTAAGCCTAAAGGAGAAGGATCTTTCGACAAAAGAACAGCTGCTCGCTGCAGTGTCCCCGGATGTGCAGTTGAAGAGAGGCTTTTCAATTATTCGAACGCGTAGCAAGGGCTCGGTAGTGCGCAGTCGGGGTGACCTTGAAGTGGGTGAAGAAATCGATATAGAGTTCTCCGAGGGAAGGGCATCGGCTAAGGTGACCGCCTAGGTGAGCGTTACGTATTTGAGTGCGGACGGAGGTTCGTAGCGACTAAGAGAGGCCAGACGGCTTTGCTGTTCTGGTACCGGTAAAACGAAAAAGGGGATCGATATATGTCCGGCAGTAAAAGCAAGAACGAGACGTTTGAGGAAAACTTTAAAAAGCTTGAAAATCTTTCGCTTGAACTCCAGGAAAACAAGGTCTCCCTCGATGAACTCGTGCCTCGGATGAAGGAAGCGCTTGGAGCTATCACTGTGTGCAAAGGCGTACTCAAGGAGACGAAGTCTCAGCTGAGCAAAATCAACAAAGAATTTGAAGAGCTCAGTGAACTCCCGACCGGAGACGCTTCCTGACTGCCGACCTTGCGGCAATCTATCAGAAAGGAATCGGCTGTGGCGGAGCGGTACGGTCTTAATGCAGCGCGTCGTTTGTCTTTTTCGCAGTAGCTTTGTTGCCTATGGCAGCGACAAGTAAAAGCGTTTTGTGAATGTCTTCAAGTGAATCACCACGTGGGATTTCGGTAATTTGCTCACCGAGCCCAAAGGTCTCTACACTCACATTTGCATTGTCGGTCTCGATCACTACTGGTGGGTGATCGAAAGAAAGGCTGTCGATGAATAGTTCTCTCTCGCCTGGTTCTTCGTCGTCAATCATTATCACGTCAGGACAAAAGCGCTCGAGCAGGCTCAGGGCCTCAGTCGCGTCTCTCGCATGCATGAGTTCGATCGGAAGGCTGCCGAGCGCCTGAGCGATACACTGTCGAACCTGAAAGGATGCGTCATCGCCATCCAAAACCAGAATTTTAGTTGGGGTAGTATTTAACTCGTTCACGACTGCTATTCCTCAACTGATTACACGCTCACCTTAAAAAAACCACTGAGTGTCGGGTAGCCAGGCTACTATCTCATTAGTGATATAGTCGGCAGGCCGTTTGCTTTGCTAAAGCAAGAGAGCGGAAAATTCCCTTTCCTCGGGGTGTTATGCTGCCCCGGCCGATTGGTAGATCCCTGGGCGATATCAGGTCGTATTTGCTTCGGGCTGAAAGGAGTGGGCTTTTGTGTATCTTTTTCTGCTTTTAACCTAGAGTGCTGGAAATCATGGATAATTTCACTGGCTAACAGCTATACTGCACAGGTAGGCTTGGCCTGAGCGGCTTCGTATTTTACGTATAATGCAGTTCCCTGCTCGGAAATCGCTATCAGCTCATGAGCCCTAGAAGTGGTCGTTTTTGTGAGAAAAATTTTTGCGTATAGTCTGTTAATCCTCCTGCTTCTGACCCCTGCGGTCATGGCGGAAACGCTCACGATTGAAGGCCTGAGCTTCCGCTGTGATACCTGCGTCATGGAGTCAGAGAATCCCTGTAGCGTAAAACTCGCTGCTACTGAACCCTCTATCGATTGCCGCGGGGCCTTGAAGACCTTGCTTCTCGAGGTACTCGCAGACACTTCTTACCGTGGCAAGAATCCTGCACCCAAGGAGATTGTCAGCGCAATAAAAAGTGGCGACTTCGATTCGACGCTTGTTTCCACACTGCTTGCCATTCTGGTGAAAACTAAAGCCGGAGAAGATCGACTGCAACAGAATGCAGGTTTCTTTGTTCGTCGATACCCCAGAGAACTTTCGGCCTTGCTTGCGTCACAGCCGGTTTCAGACGCCAGTCTCATGGCCATTTGGAATACGCAGGTGAAAGAAGGAATTGTGATGCCTTCGTATTTGGCTGCGCAAATCGCTGCGGGAAACAGAAATATTAAAGTTCGAGATTTCGTCGCGAGAATGCAGGCATTGAGCGTGAAAACGGAAAGTGACCTCGCCGTTTTTGCAAAGGAATTTAAAGCGGCAGGTCGTACCGATGTTTCAAAGAGCTTCGAAGCAGCGATTGCTATTCTTGATTCTTGCGCTTCATCAATTGCTCGATGCCGAGAGGAAGAAACAGAGCAGCTCCCCTTTTATATGAGGGCGTATGTTGGTTCCTTTCTTGATCGTCGGCGGAAAGAGCATTCCGATCGCAATGCGCTCGATCCCGGGCGGACCTTGAGTGAGATAATGAATAGTTCTTCCGCTTCGGTGCATGGCCAGTTGCGGCGCGACCGGATTCTTGCCGCTTTGAGGAATGCATACATCTCTGAAGATGTTTCTCAGCGCCTGGAGCTTGTGCGTAGTGAGGCCCTTGAGTTCCTGAGAGGTGAGGCCCTGCGGGACCCGGGCATCGCTCTTGCTGTTGCGACCTTGTTGGTGAAAGCGTCAGAGGAGGAGGTATCTCGAGGTGCTACCACGGGCGGTGCTGATCTTCTGGAAAAGTCCTTTTCGTTCTATGAGCTTCCGATAAAAGAGCGCACGGCGCTCGTTGAGCGATTGCGCAACAGTCCGGACAAAATTCTCGATGGGATTTCCACGCTTCCCGCTCGTTTTAAGCAGGACCCTGTGCAGGAATCTGCATTTTGGTTCTGGGCAGTAGTTTGTCTCGCGGTTCTCTGGCTTTGGGCAACCTTTGTCATACTCATGCGACGTAGAGCGGATCGTCTGCTCGATAGCGAAGCACGTGAGGATATTGCACAATGGAAGGCAGATAGAAGAAAAAGAGATTTGCTCTCATTCTTCGGCCTTAGTGAGAAAGCTACTCTCGAAGATCTCACCCGGCGCTATCGGGAGATAGTAAAAAACTCTCACCCGGACGTCGCGCAGGGAAGAGAATCCAGCGACAGAGACTTTGCTGAGTTACGTAAGAAGTATGAGGAAGCAAGAGATCTTCTTTTTGACAAAACTTCGCGGCGCTAGCCGTTCAGAGACGTGCCTGCGTTACGATACCGGGACAAACACCCAGGAGCCGTTTTCGATCAAGGCAATGCTGTCTCCGGAATACGTTTCGGCTGACACGTTAACCTTATCGGAAGAGATCATCATATCCGTGTGTACCGTGCTTTCGTTGCAGCCGATGCTTGCCAGCTCATCCTGACTCATATCAGCACCGCCATCGAGACAAAACTTATACGCCGAGCCAATTGCGATGTGGCATGCTGCATTTTCATCATAGAGAATCTCTTCGAAAATATGCCCGCTTTTGTAAATCGGGGAGTCGATGCCAACCAGGGCAACCTCTCCCAATCGCGGAGCACCTTCGTCACTGTCCAGGTATTCTTTGAAGGTGTCCTCACCATGATCAGCGGTAAACGATGTTATTACGCCTTTTTTGAATTCGAGTTTTAAGCCGCGAATGAGTGTCCCATTGATCAAAAACGGCCTCGTGGCGGCCACACATCCTTCGGTTACCCGGTAGTCTGGCGTAGTGAACACCTCCTCAGTGGGGATGTTTGGTTCAAACTCAACGCCGCGGGGGCTCATGTCGCCTCCCCCTTTAAAGATCGCTTTTTCAGACAGGCCTACCTTCAAATCTGTTCCGGGACCTGTAAAATGAAGGTGTTTTATTTTCAGTTTGCTAAGGGACTTCGCTCTTTGCTGAAGAACGTCATTGTGTGTTCTCCATAACTCAAGACAATTCTCTTTGTCTGCTCTACAGATTTTCAGAATTTCTCTCCAGAGCGCTTCTTCGGCTTCCGGAGCTTGGAGATCCGGAAAAATCTTTTGCCCCCAGGCCGGCGTTGCCGCAGCGACGACCGTCCAGTGAATCTTCGATTTGCCAATTCCTTCCTGATAAAAATATTTCACCGCAAGGTGGTTGTGTAATCGGACGGTATTAATTCTTTTAGCATCCAGGTCACTAAGGATATCCGGATACTCGGGGCCAATTATCTTTACATTAGCGGCGGTTTTGTCGACCAGCTCCCGATACTTATGTCCTACATACTCGGGGACGTAGGACAAATGCTCTTCTTTAGATTTTTGGATTCGCAGGCGACCAAGACGAGGATCGCTAAGGTCGATATTAACCAGGCAGGCTCCTTCTTCATAGCAGGCTTCTGCGAGAAGTATCGCGAAGTCTCTGTGATAGGCTTCCGTGCTGATGTTTACAAACTGTCCTTCCTGAACATTTATTCCGTGTTTGGCGATGAGAGAGGCGTACCGCTTCTTCTCCTTTTCTAACTTCATCTCAAAATCTCCTGGTAGATAAACAAACAGAAAACGCTTTTTTGCCTGCTCTCGTATGATGAAGCGGCAGCGTAACACGTTGCTGCTGTAAGGGGCAGAAGTATGAAGATGCTCTGGCAGGGCAGACAAGTTTCGGCGCAGGGAATACCCAGTGGAAAGGTGTGTATTCGCTAATTTTTTTTTATTCCCACTGAAAGTTTCTCTGGGGCCAATCGTCTGAAAGAGGAGAGACGAAAACAACCTTACAAGAGGGTGTATTATGAAACGTCATCAAGCGAGTCCGAAATACGCGGACAGAATGAAAAATTACTACCGTGAATTGTCTTACCGGATGAAAGCCGGAGAGGATTTTTCTGAGGTAGAAAACTTTCTAGAAGAGCTTCGCGCCCTGATGGACGAGGGGAACGCCCGTCCTGAAATGCGCAGAGTAGCTAACGGCGGCTGGGTGTAAGCCCAGCCCAGTTCGGGCAGTTCGGACCCGGACAATTCGGTATGATAGTTGCGCAGAGTGTTCACCGCCAACCATCTCTCTTCCCGTACGACACAGCCCAAAACTAAGCGGGAACACTCTTTGGAGCTATCATACCGGTTTATACTTTACGCAAATCTACCCGCCCTGCGTCTGGCTTATAAAACCCTCAGGTGAGCGCCGGAATACCCCTGTCAACTTTTGTTGTGCTCAGAGCTTCCCGTAACATGTAGCTGCGAAAGACTCCTGCGGCACTGTGCCTGGTTTTTCATCATGCCTGATTTTTCAACAGGCTTTTGAACAGGGTAAGTCGAATCAGTTATTTTTGGTGCTTGCTATCGCCTCGGCGTTTTCGTCAATCATGAAGGTAAAGGTTCCTTCGTCGGTAGGCGGTATGCTTGGTCCGTAGTCGAGCATCAGTATGTATTCCTTTCCCACTTCGAGTTTGCGGGGAGGCACCACGGTAATTGCACCAATTGAAGGTAGCTTGCCATACGTGAGAAGCTTCGGACTGGAGTCCGGAGAGACATCAGCCTGCCAGAGTATTGAGCATCTGGGCACTTCGCAGCTGCCATCATCCTCGAACACGCGAATTCGACTGTAGATGGGGGCTTCTCCATTCACGCGTGCCACACTGAACACCGGTGCAGGGAGTATTCTCGCTTCGGGGTCAATATTCACCCGTAGCGCGGGGGCGCAGGCTGAGAGAAGCAGGGCTATGCCGATAAGCAAAGAAGTTCGGGTCATGAGATTCTCCGTGGACAATTGTAAAAAATCGTTTCAAAAGCCGTGTCCTGATTGCATCTAAAGCAAAACATACTTCAGATGCCTGTAAAAGGGGGCATGTGATTGCGTAAATTATCCATTCATATCGACCACTTACTCCTGCTGTTCAAATACTGAAATCTCAGGGTTCAGCCCGATTTAAGTGAGATGCCGCGGCTGACGTCATTCTACATAGAGGATTTGTGGGGCTCGTTTGTTACGCGAGGACCTGCGCTACTACTTTTACGCGAAATAGGTATGAGAAATTTTCTCAAAACAATTGATGCGCCGAAGACGGCAAGCTGGAGTGAGATCAAGTCGGCCTACCGGACCCAGCTGAAAGTATGGCATCCCGATAAGTTTTTACACGATGAGAAGCTCCGCCTGAAGGCAGAGGAGCAATCCAAAGACATAAACTACGCATTTCGTCGCCTGGAGGAATGCTACGGTGAACTACAAAAACGTGGGCAGGCACCGGGTCCTGATGAACCATTTCTTCAAAAGTATCAGAATAGCGTAAACGATCGCTCTCGCGTGTCGGGTATCTACACTCCTGAGGATGGACGCTGGGGATATGGACCTGAGTCTTTCAGAATGTTTGCCAGTGATATTATCGAGGCTACGCAAAGTGGGATACATGGCGCATGGCAAACCGCAAGTCTCGGGGCGTCTCAGGTGTTTCGCGGTGTAAACAACAGAGCCCAGCAAATGTGGGACGATGTGAGGGAGCAGCGTACCATCGCCCGAAGAAAGAGAATTATGTCTCGGCTCGCAATTGGTGCGGGTCTGACCGTTAGTCTCCTGGTAATGGGGTTCGCTGCAGGATACTCTTCGGACGCAGCCCCGGAAAAAATCGTGATTCCCGTAGTTTCTGACGAGCTTGTTCGCCATTTGTCCACCCCGACGCCTACTGCGAGCAGTGATGCAAAAGGGAGTTCTCCGGCAGATCTCTTAAGTCGAAGTTCCTTTGAAGAAGTCGTTCGCAAGAGGGTCTCGCCCAAGCCGCCTTTGATCACGGCAGCGGCAAATTGTAACGTCAACGTATTGAAACGACTGCTTGATAGCGGGGCTTCGGTCAATCAGACAGACGGCAGCGGCCAGTCGGCCCTGAGCTGGGCAGCGAAAAGGAATTGTACGTCAGCAGCAGAAATTCTTCTCAAGTATGGCGCCAACGTGAATCAGCCCTCTGCAAATGGTTTCACTCCATATCGCTGGGCAAAGTGGTACAAGAACCACGAAATGATAACTCTTCTTTCAAAATCCAGAGCGCGGTAGCAAGTTCACCTGCGCTCCGACCCTGCAGAAGGATTCTACTTTACGATTTCGTCCTTGAAAATTGGTGTTCCGACAGATGTTTGCTCCCGGTATTTACCGACGTCGTCGTATGATTCTTTGGTGGCAGAGTCCAGTTGAAACAAGGCGACCCGCGCAATCTTCATTTGGGGGTAGAGTAAAATGCCATTCGGACCGTGGTTTGCGAGTTCAAGTGTGACCGCTCGCTCTCTATGGCCGGGGTATACGAGCATTGCCGTTTGAACTACGGTCAGGCCGACCCGAGCAAGGGTGCTTCTTCCCTCAATCAAAAATCCGAGATTGTCACCAACGGTGATTTTTTCATAGGTGGCACCGAGAACGAATTCTCCGGGTTCCAACAAATATGGTTCTTCCTCAGTGATGATGATCTCTTTGTAGTCGGGAAGAATGTTATTTTTTACATCAACAACTTTGCCCGGCAGTGGTTTCAGTAATGTAGCTCCGAGCTGCAGGCGTATTCCGGCTGGTCGGATCGATCCCGAGAGCAGTGGTTCTACTGCAAGTCGCCCTTCCTCGATGGCTTTTTTGATGTCTTCGCTCGATAACATGTCGTTCTTCTTAACTAGTGGTGTATAAAAACTGCACGACGATTTCCCCCTGGGCTTGCGTCCCAAGCCACACATCCCGGAGTGCTTCGGAAAGGGGCCGGGAAATATACTACAAAGTTTCTGCTAAATCTAGTTCTCGAGAAAGAAGGCTTTTAATTCTCTGCTCTTGAATACCCGAGGCTAGTCTACGTATACTGTTTTCTGTGCTAACACCCGGAAAGCTTTGAGAAAACTTCTTGTTTTGGAGGCAGCGCATTGCGTAGCATCAGGCGTGTGCTCCTTAGGGTATTCCCTGAGGTAGTAGAGGGATTGTAGAGGTGCTTTGTTACCTGGGCAGCTGCTTCACATCGAGGAATTTCAATTGTCAGATATAGTTTTTGAGCCGTTTCGCATCAAGGTCGTCGAGCCTATCGAAATTTCCGGTGCTGATGATCGCAGGTCGTGGCTT
>JAUIMJ010000298.1 GCA_030433295.1 bacterium
TTTCTTAAACTGCTGCCCACCCTGCTCTGCAAATTTGGTGAAGCCCTCCATTTCCCGCAGTTGCTGGAAATCTTTCTGCAGCTTCTTCAATACCTCTTCTCGGTGCGCTTCTAACCTATCGTGCAGATCACGAATGTAATTCCTCGCGTAATCGTCCCGACGAAACAAATAATTAAAACCTATGGTGCCCATACCTCCGAGCATTCCCCCAAGGGCAGCAACAGCAGTCCCCAGACCCGGCTCAAAAAGTGCAAATGCTAGTGAGCCCAGAATACCTACGCCAAAGCAAAGCAGGGTAAGTGGATTCTGAACAGTTTCTCCGAGCACTGCCTTGTGAGTTGCCTTTTCTGAAAAGTCAGCGAGACTCGGAGGAGTCGCACTTTTGCGATCTACCCTGCGAACTCGTCCACTGGATTTTTCCTTCTTTCTGAGGCGCGCCACCAAACAATCTCCAAATAGCCTAAAATTCTTCTGCAACCAGATACAATTCTACTCGGGGTAGGCGATAGTTGTACGACCGGCTTGATTCTCCTGCCTTTTTGGGCAGCGGCTTGCTCGAACCATACCCCTTCGCATACAGGCGATTAGAGTCGATATTGTAGGTAACCTGCATGTAGCGCACAACTGCCTCCGCGCGCTCCTGTGACAGGACGCGATTTGCCTCCTTATCACCTCGCAGGGCGGTATGCCCCCGCACAACAACCCGAAAATTCGGATAATGCTTCAGGTTCGCGGCGGCCTTGTCCAGCTCTCGCTTACCATCGAGCTGCAGCTGTGCGGTCCCGCTCTGAAAGGTAATTGGCCGTATTTTCAGCGTTCCAACCTCAGACAGCGCATCCCACTGTGATTTACTGAGTGCCGGGAAGGCCTTCTCAAGCGAGACCTCCGCCTGTGCGGCACTACTGGCACCGAAGCCGCTCGAAATACCGACCTCATACATGGACTTAACAAAGCTGCGATTCTGCAAGCGATAGGGATCGCGATCGGGTAAAGGATTATCCCGAAAATCACCTGCACCCCTGAGGATGTCGACCGTAGAGTCGATGGTATCGATGAGACCCTCCTGACCGCTGCTTAGCCCACTCGAAACGCCAAACCACTGTCGTGCATTCTCGGTGAGCGAAAACCACCTGACGCCATCCAGCATAGATTTTACGTTATCCGCATCGAGCCCGGTTTCCTCTACAACTTCTTTCTCCAGCTGCTCCGGGTTCTCACGGTAATACTTGAGAACACGGAAATAGTTGCTCAGCAGGATACGAACCACCTCGGGTTTATCCAACAAGGTCTCTCTGGAGGCGACAAGAACATCGACGATAAGCTTGCTTGTATCATCAGTCCCAAGAATCTTGACGAATCGTTTATCCTTTAGCGCTCTGGAAACGTCGGGCTCCCAGAGGACGGCGGCCTCAACTTTAGCGTCACTCAACATCTTCAGCGCCGCAGGAGAACCGTCTGTCTCTTTCCGCCAGTTTTTCTTCGAGCGCAGAAAAGGTATGTAGAAATGTACGGAGACTGATTTTATCAGATGCTCACTTGGCGACTGCGGCGTATAGGCAATCTTTATGTCCTCCGCTTTTTTCAAGGCCTCTAGACTTTCAATGCGGGCTTTTTGCGCGACGATCGCATCCCCACCCCGAGACTCGTCGATGACTGCAACAATGCTGCCCGGGAATCCTTCGGGTGCGGCGTTGAGGATGAAGCTATCGACAGTCGCGACGGCAAAGTCGAGCTTCCCCTTTTTAAGGGCTTGCATCCTCGCCGGATAGTCCGCCTTGTCGTCGACACAACGCAAGGCGAAATCCGCTCCCCTCATGCGCTTGCGCATTTCGCGACTGCAAAGCGGGAAATAACCAATCCAGTTATCTACCCCAATCTGAAGGCGATACTTCGCACTACCGGCATCAGAGGCATTACGCTGAGCCCGATCGTCAAGATACGGCTTCGCAAAGTAGTAGCCGATAAGCCCGAGGGAGCCCACACAAACCACCAAAAGAAATATCCAGACACTCTTTCTCATCTACTCCTCCGCCTCGAAACGTGAAACCGCAAAGGTTTCAGATTCGGCAAGCACCGACTCGAGACCCGCAGAAAGCTGCTCAGGGTTATCTGCCGAGCGATACAGGACTCTCCCCTCCTGATTAAGTGAATGCCTGCCGCCGATACAAAAGCCAATGGTATGCAGTACCACCGGAGTGGTATCGACAAGTTGGTTAACGATAGTATCAGGGCGCTGGCCTCGCGTTGCCTCCCCGTCGGTTACCACTACGAGATGATACTCCCCATAGCCCAACTGACGCTGGGCCTGATTCTCAAGTCGCGCACTTGCCAGGGTAATCGCGCGTTTGAGCGGCGTGTGACCACCGGCCGCAGACGCCGCCAGGGCCTCTTCAAATTGCTGGAGATTGCCGCTACCGAGGGGAAGTCGCTCTGATACTCCTTTTTTATCAAACGCAAGTAAGCCGATGTTAGCGTCAGAGGGTATTTGCTGAGAAAAGGAAAGTAGAGCCCGCTTGGCAACGGTTTCTTTCGTCTCGGTACCCGAGCACTTTCGCTCCTTCATACTTCCGGAGCCATCATATACGATGTAGTAATTGACCGTGGATAAATCCTGAGCAAGGTCAAACCCCTCCCCGTTCTTCCTCGGCCGTGGCCAGACAGAATTATCATCCTGCACGGAAATATCGACTTTTAACCTTTGAGGTGCGTCTGCATCATCCTTGGAATCCGGAGCAAAAGAGACGACCAACACCGTGCAGGAAACCACAAACAGGCCAATCAGGGCGAACGTTACGAATAGCAGGCGCAGAAACTTCTTTACCATCAGTAGCACCTATAGAGGTTTAAAGACCGATTCTTCTGCCTCAAGTTGAATCATGCGAAACTCTACACGCATATTATTGAGCCATTCCTGTTCGGTCTTTGGTGCACATGGTTCCTTGCCACACATGCCGCTTTTCGGCTGCGTGATTCCAAAACCAACAATCGCAAACTGTGAGGGATCCAGCGTTACTCCCTTTGATCTGGCGTAGCCGATAAGACTATCACGAACAGCGTTAGCCCGAGAGAGACTAAGGTTCTTAGCCGCCTGCTTGATGCGTTTGAGCAGCACGTTCGAACCGCCCTTCTTTCGTTTTTTTAGATAACCAAGCGGGTCGGAATGGCCTTCAATGGTAATCACCGCGCCACCATAGGTGGAGGCAAGTTCGATAACTCTATCAAAAGCCTCCTGATACAATTCGGCAAGGAACTGACTCTGGTTCGGCTTGAAATACACCTCAAACGAAAACAGATTTCCTTTGCTGAGCGTGCCCTGTTGTTGCTTTCGCCCCACTACTTTTTGAACGGCATCTTTGTTGAAACGCTGTTTTGGCAGTGTCTGGCCGCTTGCTCCTGCACCACTAAATGACGCCCAGTTCACCGCGGCAATCGGCACAGCTTTCCTCAGCAGGCCAATAGACCGATAGGCTTCCTGAATTTCCCCCGTCAGCCGAGAAAATCTGCGAGGGTAATTTCCGTCATCAAAGAAACTGGTATTACCGGCAGCAGCGGCAAACTCCGCGTCGCCGTACATCGCTTCGGTATCTGCAACAGCCTCTTCACTATCCAACAGAAGTTTCGCCGACTGTCGAATCATCTTCCGGTAGACCCCACTGGAGGTATTCTTTGATTTGAACAAGGCTCTGGTTTCTTCCTGCGCCTTCAGCAAGCCTTTAACAAAGGCCTTAACCTCTGCTGTTTGCCGACTTTGTCGAAAGCAGTATTTTTGCACCTTTTACGGATTGCTCAGCTCCGTTACCGACGGTTCCGTTCGAAGTCAGTGCCAGGGCATCCGGGATAATAACCATTGCCGCGTCCACACCAGATTCGTACAGGGCGTTCATCGGAGTCGCATCCGTTCCGGTCAGATCCTTAGTCCACTTAATGGTAACATCGCTCAGGGACAAACCGGCATCTTTAAGAACCTTAGCCAGGTAATCAACGTGTGGTCCATAGGCCTGAACGGCTATCGTTTTCCCACGCAGGTCGCGAGGCTCTTTCACCGAATCCTTTACTACCAGGGCATCCCCGCCCGCTGACCAGGTAAGCTGGTAGACCACTCGCATTTTTGTGCGCGGATCGCGATCCGTGACTTCAGCAGCCATATTAATCATCCCAGCGGTTCCGCGCAGATAGGGAGATTGGCAGCTGAGATAGGAGTTCACCTGCTCAGCAAACACGTCCTCTCGAACAAGAGAAATATTCAGACCAGCTTTCCCAAAGATGCTATCCGCAGCCGTATTCTTTTGACTGCCGTTGGCGTAAATAGTCGCGATATCGCCGCCCCAGGTAATGATGGGAACACGGATTCGCTTCTCCGTTGGGCAATCCTTCACCGGCGCACGAACAATGTCTCCGAGGGACTTGACCCTTTGTGCCGTAGCGACAGAGGACAGGACTCCTGTAAGGAGACAAATCGAAAAGAAGCAGCCGAGGTGCCGCCGAAAAGATTTGCTCTTTAAGGAAAAAAGAAGGCAACGCCCTCGTCCAAGGAATCCCATGTAATCTCCTCCTGGGGAAAATACCGCCTCAGTAAACAAACAGCCTTGCCACAATACAGCTGCCGCCTCCTGGACTGTTTTTATACGAACTCACACTAGACGCTTATACCCGGCTTTACCTTGGCAAAGCCATGATAAAATCGGCATTCGCCTGGGAACACACCACCTTGAAATCGGTACTAGCGAATTGATATCTTTAGCTATTTTTTGGCTATTGTCACGATCGGCCAACCGGTAACAGAAGTGCTCGCACTACGGGCATACAGAAGCTCGCACTCGCCGCCAAAGCTACTGAGTTCAGTAATCACAGCCCACAAACATCGGACCTCTATCGCCTCACAGCATTGAGGACGATAGTCCCCAAATCCAGGCGCCGAACGATAAAAATGCTGAATGCAAAAATCTGGAGACTTTCCCTTGTTTGAGCTGTTTTTCTAAAAAAAACTCGAACAATTGCTAAGTAATCAAGATTGTAGCCTGAAAAAATGCTAAGGTACCGGGCGACCGTAAGAAAGATACTGCAGCAGAAAGAGGAAACTGTTGTGCTGCAAATCTACTCGGTTTATTTACTACTAAAGTTGTTTACGACT
>JAUIMJ010000299.1 GCA_030433295.1 bacterium
GAGCGTCAGGCTGAAGCGGTCGCCGAATGCCTTGGTGAGGTTGGCAAATACCGATCGGGTGAAGATGCGGTCCCCATCCAGGTCATTGGTGATTTCCTGCGCGAAGCCAAGGGTCGCGGTACTTCCGGGAGCAAAGTTGTAGCCCATGTTACCGGAGAACGTGAGCGAACTGTCTGAACTGCCCGGCTGCACGATCACGGTCTCAGCGTCACCGTTCTTCTTGATGAAGGTGACCTCTCTTGGACCGGGTTCATCGTGGAGACTGCTGAAGCCCACACCGACAGAACCGGCGAAAGTCAGTCGTTCACTGGCAATATACGAGGTTTCGAATGCCACATCGGCATTTGTTCTATCGAGAGAATCCTCCTCGTCTTCGGCGCCGGTCTTTAGCAGGTCATTGGAGTCGGCGCTCAGGTATAGCTGCACGCCGACAGAGCCGGAAATCCCAACGGTGAGTCGGTCGTTTACGCTGTAGTCAAGACCGGTAACCGCAGTATGCGTGTGATAGTCCGCTCCCTCTTCCTCTTCCTGCCCGTCTTCAACGTCGCTAAAGCGAAGCTCTCCCAGGAAGGTTCGGTAGGCACCCAGATAACCGAGATCGAAGGTGGTGCGCTCGAGTATCTGATAACGCTCAATGCCACCTCTCCAATTGGCGGTAAGGGTTTCGGAGGCCCGGGCTGCGGTTCCCTCTGCAACGCTTGCGTTGTTTGACTGAGATTCCAGTGTCGCTCCGGCACCCAAATAAAATGGCTCCGGAAGGATTTCCTTTGAGAGGTTGGCACGGAGCTTACCATCAAGAGTAAGGCGATCCTGATTTTCGACTTCGGCAAAGAACAGGGCTCCGACTGTTCCTTCGACATTTACGTCCGCATACTTTTGTACCTGCGGAAACTGTGTCGCCATCGAAAGAAACACGTTGGTTATGAAATCATCATCCGGCTTACCGTCGTTTTCATCTCCTGCAAATACGCTCAGAGAGCCATCCTGTATGTCTTCCTCAAGAGCCGCATTGGCAACCAGGGGAACCGGGATCCTTTCGTCGTTCTCGAGAAATACGTTGTCGTCATAGGACTGCTGAACCCCGAGGGTGATGGACGTATACTGCTGTGCCGCCGCATTGCGCTCCAGCGCGAAAAATGCGGTGAGCAGCATGAGAAGCTGGGCGGCCGCCCGAAAAGTCCCCCGCGTAGTTTCTCCCAGAGTCTCAGTTCTCCCGAGCGTCTCAGGGTTCAATAATGAGGTTTCAAGCCCGTGCTTCATGGGGAACTGCTCCTTGAGGGGAGTCCAGCGTATGGATTCCAGATTAGTGCTTATTTTGTCTAATGTATCCAGGACCATAGCAGGGTTTCCTATGCGTTTGCCCAAAAAAATCTTCGAATTGCAGCAGCAATAGTTGCGGGAAAAGCCTAATGATTTCGCATTCCTTTGGGATTTACTATTTAAAACCCCAGTAATATCCGTCGCTTAGTTGACTAAGATACTACCTTTAGAAATGAGTGCGCAATGCCGATTATTGTAATGAGTGCTGATTAGTTTAGCCGTTTTGATACCGATATCCCTTAAATATTGGTTTTTTCTGAACGAATAAGCTCGTATCTGCTCTTTTAACCGGGGAGGGTCGGGGAACCCTGCCTCTAGTACTGGCGGCTCAATGTGCAAGCTTGGGAGTTTCGGATGAATCTCCCTGATTTGATAACCGAAAGTGCTGGGATAATTTACGTGAAGACGACACCAAGTAGTAATAAGTCGTATGTGAAGTACGCTCAACGTAAGGAAATCGATCCGCTGACGCGGATTTCAGCGACGAGGACTGCCTTCGTCGCCCGATTTATAGTACTGCGCGAAGGACGACGGTCTCGGGCCCATCGTACGATTGAAAGTATGAGCTGGGATGAGAGCACCACCGCAGAAGAACTCTATGAACTTTTCCGCCAGGCGTTTATAGATAATGGTGATAAGCTGCAACCGGTGGATCGCGATCTGAACCGGGCGTTTGAGCACGCCTCCTGTTCGGCGGCATACTTTGCCGAGCAGTATATGGGGCGCATTACGAGGTCCTTCAAAGATGCTCTTGAAGACTATGAGAAAAGCAATCGCCTTCTCTTCGGAGATGACCCTGAGGATGTTCCCAGGAGCGGGGGCTGGCGTCTCGAGTAGATCAGGGGTGAACGCAGGATGAGTGGCCGAAAGCGTGCCATAGCCCTGCAATACGGCGATAGCGATCTCAGTCCCCGTGTCGTGGCTACGGGCGCGGGAGAAATTGCCAGGCGCATCCTCGAAATTGCTGAAAGTAATCAGGTCCCCATTCGCCGGGACGACAGTCTTACCGAGGTGCTCTGTCGCCTCGATGTTGGCTTTGAAATCCCCCCGGAAACCTTTCGAGCCGTGGCGGAGATTCTTGCCTTCCTCTACAGAACCGACGAACACTGGCGTCGCAAACAGCTGGAAAAAGGCGCCTGAAGCGCTGGAACCTTCCGCTACAGCCTCTCTGTAACCGCACTTCAAACAACTGTAACAATTAGCTAATTTGTATTTAGGTTATCTTATCCTCCGTGGGCTCTATAACAGAAGTAGGTCGCTGGATTGTGATACTGACGGGAGTCCGCTGCTGTGGAATTCCGACGCAAACCACAGAATTCAGCACTTGTCCTTTTGACCACTATAAATCCGGCTTCGAAAGTTGCAAAAGCGTATGGGGCTTTTTGCATTCCGATGTTGTTGAAATGAGGGGAGGTTGTAACTCCATGAGCCGTGAGTAACGAGATAAACAAGAATCACCCCTTCCGGGCGTCGACTACCAGCGATAGAAGTTCGGTGAGTGAGTCTGGGCTAAGCAGCAGCGCCACGGTGTCTTCCTCCTCGGGAGAATCCTCCTCCGACAAGTCCTCCTCCTTTAAACTCAGTCCCAAAACAAAAGTGATTGGCGCTTGTATTGTTTTCGGAATACTCGGTTATGGCTGGACCGAGGTGTATGATGCAATTTATGTGGGGTCCGATGGGGCCGAGGTTCGCAGCAGCCGGTCCATATCCCAGGATGTTGAAGACGACTGGGAATACCAGGGCGGAAACCGCTCCGTGGAGGAAGCGCGCAACTCTGTCGGCTTTCTCAGCAAAGTCTTTTGCAGAGGCGGACGCCGTTCCGCCATTTGTGATTAGTCTTATCTCTTAATTCCATCTTAGCTTTCGCAGGCGCTCCTGAGCCACGGGACGCTGTACACCGCCGAGCCAAAAGCACCGAACGAGCAGGGTCTCTGGATTTTCGGGCAAAAAATACGCACACAAATGTAAGGATCGGGGATTTCTGAAGTCCCTTCTGCTGAGCCCGCCCGGGTGGATGCGCCTGCCAGCCTGCGATGATGCAGGGAGATACGCAGAGCGTTTTTCCCACTCGGGCAAGCTATGATAGAAACGAGCGGGCATCCTTGTAAGAGGGAGGAAAAACAGCTCAAAAGACGTGCATTTGCCCCCCCAAGTACGATACAAGAATGCAGACTAATAATTACTGTTGGATTTTGTAGGAAATCCTGTATGTCGTTCGGGTCAAAACCCCGGACGTCAACCAGATAAGGAATATACAGACGAAATGGAAACGAGCAGCATTGCAGGTAAGTCCACCCCATCAAACGCAAACGGTGCTATCGCCAATGGCGCGTCGCAAGGATCATCAACTATGAAATCTGACTTCACCGATTACAAGGTAAAAGACATCGGTCTGGCAGAGCTGGGTCGCAAACAAATCAGCCTCGCTGAGAAGGAAATGCCTGGCCTTATGGCTATTCGAGCCGAGTACGGGGAAAGCAAGCCACTGGCTGGAGCCCGTATTGCCGGATGTCTGCACATGACTGTTGAGACTGCCGTTCTCATCGAGACGCTTATCGCTCTCGGGGCAGACGTTCGATGGTCTTCCTGTAACATTTACTCCACGCATGATGAGGCGGCAGCGGCTATCGCGGCTGCGGGAATTCCCGTCTTTGCATGGAAAGGTGAGACCGAAGAGGAATACGACTGGTGTATCGAGCAGACCGTTATGTTTGGCGACGAGCCGCTCAACATGATTCTCGATGACGGTGGAGACCTGACAGTTTACGTGCATGAGAAACGTCCGGACCTCCTCGAAGGAATCCGCGGGATTTCCGAAGAGACTACTACCGGCGTAATCCGCCTCTATCAGATGATGGAGAAAGGCCTGCTCAAGTGCCCTGCGTTCAACGTCAATGATTCCGTTACGAAGTCCAAGTTCGATAACCTCTATGGCTGTCGTGAGTCCCTTGCTGACGGAATCAAGCGTGCGACCGATGTGATGGTATCCGGTAAAGTTGTTGCCATCGCTGGTTACGGTGACGTTGGTAAGGGGTGCGCTGAGTCCATGGTTGGTCTTGGAGCACGTGTTCTTATCACAGAGATCGACCCAATCATCGCTCTTCAGGCTGCGATGGAAGGTTTCGAAGTAACCACGATGGAAGAAGCCGCAGCTGAGGCTGACATCTTCGTTACCGCCACTGGTTGTTGTGATGTAGTGACCAACGAGCACTTCATGAAGATGAAGGACCACGCGATTCTTTGTAACATCGGTCACTTCGATTCCGAGATCGAAGTTGCCTGGCTCGAAGAGTCCAAAGACGTCGTGAAAGAAGTAATCAAGCCGCAGGTCGATAAGTTTACGCTTCCTAACGGCAACAGCATTATTCTTCTGGCCTCTGGTCGTCTTGTGAACCTTGGTTGCGCCACCGGCCACCCCTCTTTTGTCATGAGTGCTTCATTTACAAATCAGACCTTGGCGCAAATTGAACTCTGGCAGAACCATGCGAACTATGAGAACAAGGTTTACGTCCTGCCGAAGCATCTTGATGAAAAAGTTGCCCGCCTGCATCTGGACAAGCTTGGGGTTAAGCTTTCCAAGCTTTCAAAAGCACAAGCCGACTACATCGGCGTAGATACCTCCGGCCCGTTTAAAGGCGATATGTATCGGTATTAAATAAATTATTGCAAAGCACCATTTATGACTGACCAGCTATGCGTGTGATGCATATCTGGTCATCATAGTTTGTTTTTAATTGATCTAAAGTTACAATTTTGCTAAAAACCATAAAATACAATATGTTAATAGCGCGTGGATT
>JAUIMJ010000300.1 GCA_030433295.1 bacterium
GGTAACGTTGTTGCCGGTGACTATGATGCTGACGGACGAAGCGACATCATCGTTACCCGCAAAGTTGACAGTCTTCTTCACTGGTATTTTCGACTGGCTACAGGCGAACAAATCGGACCGGTTCCCTTCGGACTTGAGTCTGACACCCAGCTCCCCGGAGACTACGACGGAGACGGAGATTTCAACCTCAACGTCGTTCGTGATGCCGGTGGATTTCTCAGCTGGTATTCTCTTGAGAACAATGGCTCTACAACACAGACAATCTGGGGACTTAGCGGTGATACGCCACTAACCGGATTCTTCGGTGGTTCCGGAGAGAACGACCGCGTGGCCGTGAGAAGCGTGGGTGGTGCGCTCGTCTGGTATATCGAGAATGTTGCGCCCAACGGTATTTCCTGGGGACTCGACGGAGATGAGCCCTATGTTGCTGATATCACCGGTGACGGAGTCGATGAGCTTATTGTTCTTCGTAATCAGGGCGGCGCCCTGACCTGGTACATCCGCGATTTATCTGGAAATTTCACCGATGTCGTAGCCTGGGGACTCGACGGCGATACCGCACTCGTTCCTGCCGACTTCAACGGTGACGGTAAGGCGGATCTCCTCGTCGTTCGCGCACAGAACGGCTTCAATGTCGTATACCTTCGCTACACAGACCTGAATGGCACCACGCAAAGTGTGGTATTTGGCCTGGATACCGACGTTCCCTACACCGGAAACTTCACACAGTCAGATCTCGCGGAGCTGGCGGTAAAAAGAGCTTCTGGCGGATTCATTAGCCATTTCGTTCGCTTTGCACAGGATGGCACCGTAGTTAACGTTCCTTTTGGTGTGGAGACAGACGCCGTTATCAAACCCGAAGGCGGTCTACTTGCTGAGAAAACTTCAACTCTTGGCTGCCGCGCCACCCCCGGAACCTCAAACACATTCGTTGATGGCGGAGGAAGAGGCTCTCTGTGGAAGCCTCATTCTGAGGGAGTTCCAAACGGAGCACCGGTTATTCTGCTCCCTATCGACTACTGCGGTTCCCCCGTAGCCATCCTCGGTGCCGACGGCAGTGTGGTAAGTGGCATTCAACGAACCAAATGTGGCGGTAATGGAAACCGGGCGCACTTCTGGATCGCTGAAACTGCCGGCGCTCTTGCTCAATTTGCTCCTCTGACCGCTCAGATAATCAACAACGGACAGACTGAGTGTCGCGTAGTGCCTAACCCTGCGGCCCGATACGACTAATTTTATCTGTCGTAGATAAGCCACAAAGCGCGGTAGTCAGTGTTCTGATTACCGCGCTTTTTTTATTTGTATTTTGCGGTTTTTCTCCTGTGTGAAAACGCACAAATGCTGCGGCGTTTTTTGCGCAGAAAGCATTCATTTTTGTGTCGGAAAAGATTGCTCTCGGCATTCCCTCAATATATGTTTTCTCCACTGAAGCATTTTTCGCGGTAAAAATGCGCATTCGCACGGGCCTTACGGTTGTGCGAAAGTAAAAAAAATCAGAGCAGTGTTCGGATGAAATACCTTTGCATTTATTTCGAAGACTGCTCTACGCACCACGAGCAAATAATCACCTTGAACAAAAACGGAAGAACGAAATATGACGCATTACACTAGGGCTCTCATTATTTTCGCTGCCTCCTGTCTTTGCGCGACGGGAATCGCCCTGGCGGAACGAGGAAATGTCGTTCCCGGCGATTACGACGCTGACGGACGCAGTGACATTATTGTTACTCGTAAAGTTGACGGACTCTGGCATTGGTATTTTCGACTCGCCACAGGTGAACAAATCGGACCCGTTCCATTTGGCCTAGCCTCTGACGATGACTCTGACACGATCCTCCCCGGTGATTTCGACGGGGACGGAGATTACAATCTCAACGTCGTCCGAGACGCCGATGGCTTTCTTAGCTGGTACTCACTTGAGAACGACGGCTCTACGAGCCAGACGCTCTGGGGTCTGACTGGCGATACCCCGATAACCGGTTTCTTTGGGGGAGCAGGTGAGAACGAGCGTGTTGCTGTTCGGGAAGTTGGTGGCGCGCTTGTCTGGTACATTCAGAACGTCGCACCCGATGGAATCTCCTGGGGGCTCGCTGGTGATACACCCTACGCCGCTGACATTGATGGTGACGGCGTTGATGAGCTGATCGTTCTTCGCAACCAGGGCGGTTTCCTAACCTGGTTTATTCGAAACCTTTCCGGAAGCTTCACTGATACCGTTTCCTGGGGACTGGATGGCGATACTGCGCTGTATCCCTCGGATTTCAACGGTGACGGTAGAGCTGATATCGCGGTCTCTCGAGCGCAGAACGGATTCAATGTTATCTACATTCGTTATTCGGGTGTGGACAACCTGACTCAGACCGTAGTCTTCGGTCTCGATTCAGATGTTCCTTATATCGGAAACTTCACGCAGGGAACTCTTGCAGAACTTGCGGTGAAGCGTGCGGCTGATGGTTTCACCACGCACTTCGTACGATTCGCTCAGGATGGAACAGTGGTAAGTGTTCCTTTCGGCCTGGATACCGATACGGTAGTTGCTCCGGAAGGGGGGGCATTGGTCTCTCAGACTTCCTCAACTCCCGGCTGTACGCCAACTCCCGGAACCCCGGATACCTTTGTTGATGGTGCTGGCGGTGGTGCTCTGTGGAAGCCGGTCTCAGAAGGTGTTGGAAACCGAGCGCCGGTTATCCTTCTGCCGCTTCGCTATGCGGGCTCACCAATCACTATCTTTGGCGCCGATGGCCAGGTGGTAAGTGGTATTCAGCGAGTGCTGAACGGTGGACACAACGGAAACCGTGCTCACTTCTGGCTTTCTGCCACGGCAGGGTCACTGGCGCCATTTGCTCCGCTGACTGTTCAGATTGTGAACGATGGGCAGGTAGAATGCCGTATCGTTCCTAATCCGCAGGCACGCTACGACTGATAACACTCAGTCAATCAAGCCAAAGCGCGGTCTCAATTTTTTGAGGCCGCGCTTTTTTTATGCCCTGATGTTACGTCGATAATGACGTCAGATGGATCTAAATGAAATTGAGCTACAGTTAGGAAGGTATAACCGTAGCCAGGGTGAAGAAGAAGACTCCCGAAGAACGCTAGAGCTGCGCGTTGTTCTCGGCGCAGAGTCTGAGGCATTCGGCAAAAACTTCCGCGAGCGCTTCGTAAGAAACGCCTCGCCAGGTGTGCACGAGTTCGACCCGGCACACACCGTTGTCCATGCGCTTTACGAGAACGATGAAGCTCGCCTTTTGGATTCCGCTGCGCTTGCCAAACGTTTTGTGGCCGTCGGTGACGAGAAGATAAGACGGGGAACTCTCCGGGAGGCCAGGTGACGACTGGATGCTTGCTGATTTAAGCAGCTCAGCGTCCAGCGAACCTTTGCCGGGACCGAAGTTAATCCCATGCTGACCCGCCTGGGCCTTACCTGTCTCCGCCCGCTTCTGCCAGCTCCAGACGACATCGGGCGCGGACTCAGGGCTCTCGAACGACTGATACTCAAAGCAACGCTGGACGTGGGGGGCTCTCTCGAGCACATCAATAAGACGCATCGCTGCCTCCTGAAAGGGGGACGGGAAAACCTGCTTTCCTAACTGCAGTTGGGGGACAGGAGAATGTCCCAAAACTACAGTCTGTTACTGCTCGACGTGTATGGGGTAGAAAGAACGGACCCCATAGACTACTATTTTACTCGCAAATATACAATCCTGGCTCATTTCGCCTAAGACCGTGAAACAAAGCCGATTTTTGTAGCAGTAAACAAGAGTGCGCGGGCGCTAGAGGCCAAGGAAAATACGAATGAACCGGCTCTGATTAGGACTTCTCCCCAGGGATTGCATTTCCGCCTAGATTTATGCACTATCTCTCGAGGTAATAACCCAAAAGGAGATTGCGTGATGTCGATTACCAGTAAAGCACAAGAGATGTATCCCCGACCGCTGAAGGGAGTAAAAATTTTCCTCGCTCATTTCATACCGAGCTTCAGACCCAGAGATTCCTTTGTTTGACTGGGGGGTGCTTTGATTCGTGCGGGTCACGAATTGTCCGATACCTTCTGCAGTCTTCCTAACGCGGGATACCCAAGCGTCAGCGAGTTCGCTGAGTTTCTTCGCACCGCAAACCCGAAAATCAGCAAACCAGGTTCTTATTTCTGGTCTGTCTCAATTCTCCTCGGATACGCCAGTGGCCTCTTACCACTGAGCCTTGGATGGCGTCTGGCTAACCGAGCGCTTCCGGCGGCTTAGTCTATGACACAGGACCGAAGAAACTACATCTTCGGTTCTGTTTTCAAATTCTCCGTCAACTCAAACAGTAGCGATCGACTACACGGCCGCGCCGATAGCCGCACCCAATCCAATAACACCAAGAGCAAACCAGGCGAAGATCGCAAACATGCCTGCGCAATGCCCGAGCACTCTTCCCCTGTATTTCACTCCCATCCAGCACGGCAGAACCACCAGAACCAGGTAGATTAGTATATAGACAAGCGTGGCAATCGCATCACCCAACTCTACCAACAGCTCAAAAAGAAGCCAGGGACCGATTGCCACCAGCAGCACACGCTCAATCGAATCCTCGGTTGAGATGTGGGCAGGCGGACCCGACCAGTAGAAACTTGCTGCGATCGCCCAGCAAACGGCAACAAAGACGATGTAAAAGAATATATTCCTTATGCTCCGGCCCTCCGAAAATCACATGTCGAATCAGACGATAGTCAGGCTACGACAGTTGGGAAAAGCTCGTAAGACTAATTCTTTGCCAGGAAACTCGGCCCCACTTTGCAGGGCTTTATTTCAATCCTCTTCCAGACATCACCGCTCACATAGGGCTCGGTTTTGAGCCAGGCATCGAGCTCCTCGCGCGTATCAAAATTCATTATATAAACTGAACCGATCATCTTTCCGCTATCGTCGAGCATCGCTACTCCGTAAAGGACCTTGCCTTCATCTCTGAGCCGATCACCCATTTTGATATGCTCATCCCGCACGGCCATTCTGCGCGCCAATGCATCTTCATCCTCCCCGTCATATCCCAGGACAAGAAAAGGCATTTTGTTTCTCCGGCAAATTGCTTGATAAGACTGCTCTCGCTTCTCTTCTCCCGCACGGACTTGCGTCCG
>JAUIMJ010000018.1 GCA_030433295.1 bacterium
GGTGTTATCTCCCGGGTAACCTTCCGCGCGGACGACACCGGCTTTGCGGTCGTCAAAGCTGAGCCAGAAAGCGGAATGCACGATCCCGAAGGACCCGCCAACGGATTGTCCACCGTGATAGGCATACTTCCCGAAGGTCTGGGAGCAGGTTCAAATATCATCGCCCAGGGATCCTGGACCAGTCATCCAAAATTTGGTCGGCAGTTTCGCGCACGTTCTATGCATGAGACGACCCCAACAGGTACCGATGCCATTACCAAGTATTTATCCTCGGGCGCAGTAAAAGGATTCGGACCGGTTCTGGCACAACGAGTTACCGATCATTTCGGCGACAAAACACTCGACATCATTGAGAAGACTCCCGATAAACTTTTGGAAGTACCGGGAATTGGCCAGCGAAAGCTCGATGAAATCGTGCAGTCATGGGAAGAGAAGCGTTCGATAAGAGAAATTCTTATCTTCTTCCAGAATCACAATATCCCTCTCGGCCTCGCCCAAAGGATATATCGAGCGTACGGCTCTCGAGCGGTCGAGGTCGTCAAAAGTAATCCTTACGTCTTGTGTCGCGATGTGTGGGGCATAGGATTTCAGACCGCGGACCGCGTAGCGCAGGCCTTCGGCGTAGCCCAGGATTCACCAGAGCGATGTGCTGCGGGACTCGGGTATGCCCTACAACAGGCAAGCGATGATGGGCATTGTTTTCTGCCAAAAGAGGATTTGCTTTCTAAAACCCAAAAGCTTCTTTCGATCAATAGTGTTGAAACCCTGCAAGCGAGCCTTGCCCACAATATTTTGGCCGCAGAACTCATCGATGAGCCGGAAGTCGGTGTCTATCTGCCCTCATTATATAGCAACGAGCAAATCCTTGCCCGTGCGCTTGCCTCACGGATTAACGATTGCACGCCTTCGCCGGAAATCCCCCAGGACACACTCGAGTCTATACTCGAAAAACCCCAACTCGCTCATTCCGGAAATCCGCCGAAAGTGCTTCATCTCTCCGAACAGCAGAAAGAAGCCGTCCGGATGTCATCCTGCTCAACCATCGCGGTTATCACAGGTGGTCCCGGATGCGGTAAAACAACCGTTCTTCGAACAGTCGCTTCCCTTTACAGACGGGCCGGGCTGCGCATTGCACTTGCTGCGCCGACCGGGCGCGCTGCCCAGCGTCTTGCGGAAGTGTGTGGGATGCCGGCATCAACCATTCACCGACTCTTGCGCTTTGACCCGATGCGAAAGGCGTTCGTGCACGACCATAATGATCAACTGGAACTGGATGTACTCATCGTCGATGAGAGTTCAATGATTGACCTCCCGCTTGCTACTTCCCTTCTACGGGCGGTCCCCCACCAGGCTCGACTGCTCATCGTGGGCGATAGCGATCAGCTGCCAAGTGTTGGACCCGGACTTTTCCTGAGCGACCTGTTGCGAACAGAGTCCGTCCCACGAGTGCGCTTAACCAATCTGTTCCGCAGAGCAGATGAGTCCGCAATTACTCACATTGCGCATGCCGTAAATTCGGGAAATATTCCTCGAATTCCCGAGCCCGATGGCACGACGAAAACAGATGCCTACTTTCTCCCGGCAGAGACGACCAGTGAAGCGGCAAACCTTATCGAACGTCTCGTCGTAGAGCAGATCCCAAAAAAGTTTAATCTCAGTAACGAGCAAATCACCGTGCTTACCCCCATGAATCAGGGTGAACTTGGAGTGATTCAGCTCAACCATCGACTTCAGGATCGCCTTGTTCCAAAGGTTCGCGGTCTTCCATGGGTGCAGGTGAAAGATATCGAGTTTCGACATGGCGACCGAGTGTGTCAGCGCGTCAATAACTACAACCTTCATGCGAACGGTGTATTCAATGGTGATCAGGGTGTGATTACCGGTATCGATACCGAACAGAAGAGCGTCTACGTAACGCTATGGGATGGAAGAGAAATCGTATATCCCAGTGATGCGCTGTACCAACTGGACCTGGCCTACGCGCTCACAATCCATAGGTCGCAGGGCTCGGAAGTGCCCGCGGTAGTCCTCGCACTACACGACTCGCATCATATTATGCTGGAGCGGCAACTCATCTACACGGGAATTACAAGAGCGAAGCAGCTCCTGATCGTCGTCGGCACAAAACGAGCTCTTGCGACCGCGAGTAAGAGAAGTCGAAGCCGAAAGCGCTTTTCTCATCTTTCCGAGCGAATTCAAGACATACTTGATGCCTGACATTCCTCGAAAGGCTACGATGACCGTAAAGACACATCTCCAGTTCGGTGAGCTATGCAAAAAAAGAAATTAGGATTGGCGCTTGGTGGCGGCGGAGCGAAAGGCTTTGCCCACCTCGGGGTGCTCGAGGTACTCACTTCGGCGGGAATAGAATTTGATATCATCAGCGGAACGAGCATTGGCTCATTGGTTGGCGCCTGCTATGTGACGAACTCTCTTGAGGCGCTTGCACAGGAGGCCTGCAAAATCTCCTTAACCGATATCCCCCGGCTGCTGAGCCCTACGTTTTCCAACAAAGGCTTCTTTACCGGGAAAAACGTTCTCGACCTTCTGCAACGACACATGGGAACGCATAACATTGAAGATTTGGACAAAAAGTTTGCTGCGGCTGCGACGAATCTCAATAACGGAACGCTTGAAGTATTTACCTCCGGTGACCTCACCGAAGCAGTGCGCGCAAGCATTGCTATCCCATTGATTTTTACGCCCGTGATAAAAGACGACCACCTTTTCGTCGACGGCGGTATCGTCGAACCGGTACCAGTACAAGCCTGTCGAGCTATGGGAGCGGATATTGTTATTGCAGTAGACCTCTTTGGTATCCAGGAGACCACGGATGGCGAAGCGGTAGCACCGCCCGCCGAGGATAAGACGGTGGAAGGCGCGATGGGGTATCTACTTTCTATATCGAATAAACTTTCACTGGATAATCTATTGGATCCGATCCGATTCGGCGGCTCGAAGTGGAATGTACTGTCTATTCTCGAAGAAACCCTGGCAACCAGTCAGGCCCGTCTTACGGAGCTTCGTTTGCTGCAGGAGCCCTCGGATATGACGCTCCGCCCTCCTGTTTCCACGGTAGGCATACTCGATTTCCACAAAGGTACCGAGACAATAGAAACCGGTCGAGCGTATGCCAGAAGTAAGCTTGATACGATATTGGCGCTTGTTGGACCCAAATGACCAGCCGCATGACAGCAGCTAATACACCCTTCCTCCACAAGGAACCCCGCAATCGGGACTTAGCAGAATTGTGGTTCTTTCCGGATGCGGAAGCCCCAGAATCAATACTTCCGACTTCGCATTTGCGATTTGCTTTTCCGGAAAGTTAACGACACAGATCACTTGTTTCCCGAGTAGCTCCTCCTTGGAATAGGAGGTGATTTGCGCACAGGACTTCTTGAGGCCAATCTCCTCGCCCAGGTCGACCGTCAAACGATAGGAGGGGTTTCGCGCTTCTGGGAAATCATCTACGGAGACAATGCGCCCCACGCGCATGTCTACCTTCTCAAAATCTGACCACGATATCGTCATATTTGATTCATTCAGAGAATGAGTACCTATGCCGGAAACCGTCTTCAGCAGGCTGTAAAGCCGCGTCAGAGGCGCCTCAAGATGAAGGTCTACGACACAAATAGAGCCTAGGTGCCTGTTGAGCCAAAGCCAGCACTACCGCGCTCACTACTGCCCAGGTCTTCAAGCGAGGCAACCTCCTGAGATTGCGTACCTGCAAGATGGGGTGTGACCACTATCTGAGCGATTCTTTCACCGACATCAAAACTAAGTGGGGCATCAGACAGATTGTGCATCGCGACCTTGACCTCACCACGATACGAGGCGTCAATAACCCCCGCGGTAGTGGCTCCTCCACGAAGCGCAATACTACTCCTGTCTTTGATGATTCCGACCCAATTCTCGGGTATGGAAAAGTGTATACCAGTACGAATCAGAGCAAAGCCGCCGGGAGCGATCTCCACCGCCTCAAGGGCGGGAAGATCAAAGCCGGCGTCTAACTCTCGGGGAATCCGCAACTCTAAACCAGCAGTCCTGGCTTCATCGCAGTAGAAGTACTGAAGGCAAGGTTTCATTGATTCCCCCCAAACTTACTGAGGTGCAGTAACGTCACGACAGGTCAATCGAACACGACCCTGACGGTCGATGTCGAGGACTTTCACCATGACCTCCTCTCCCTCTTTCAACACATCGGTCACCTGCTCAACCCGCTCGTCCGACAATTGCGAAATGTGAACAAGGCCATCTGTGCCAGGAAGAATTTCCACAAAAGCACCGAAGTCGGCAATGCGCTTAACAACTCCAGCGTATACCTTGCCGATTTCCGGCTCCTCAGTGATTCCTTCAATCAACTGAAGCGCACGTGTTTTACCCGCCTCATCAGAACTGGCAACCGTAACGGTTCCATCATCGGCGATATCGATCTTAACACCGGTCTCTTTGGTAATTGACTGAATTACCTTACCACCAGGCCCAATCAGGTCACGAATCTTATCAGGGTTGATTTTGATCGTGGTAATTCTTGGAGCGAAGGCACTGAGGTTATCACGAGGCGCCTCAATTGCCTTCTTCATTTCTCCGAGGATGTGCAATCGAGCATCCCGCGCCTGCGCAAGGGCAGTAGTCATTGTCTCTCGAGTAAGACCATCACACTTGATGTCCATTTGAAGAGCAGTCAGACCATCCTTCGTTCCACAGACTTTGAAATCCATGTCGCCAAAGTGATCCTCATCTCCTAAAATATCAGTGAGAACGGCTATCTTTCCGCCTTCCTTGATAAGACCCATCGCAACTCCGGCAACGGCATCCTTCAGAGGAACACCAGCGTCCATCATGGACATACTTCCACCGCAGACTGATGCCATCGAACTCGAACCATTAGACTCCATAACTTCAGAAACCACTCGGAGCACGTATGGGAAGTCTTTTTCCTCAGGCAGCACAACACTCAATGCTCGCTCAGCGAGGTTTCCATGCCCGACTTCCCGACGACTTGTCCCACGCAGCATTTTCGCCTCGCCGGTACAGAACGGTGGAAAGTTGTAGTGGAGCATGAACGTTTTCTCAGACTTGCCGTCGAGGGTTTCAATCCGTTGTGCGTCCATAGAAGTTCCGAGCGTCGTGGTAACGAGCGCCTGCGTCTGTCCACGAGTGAACAAGCTGCTTCCGTGTGTTCTTGGCAGCACTGACGTCTCACACTCAATCGGTCGCACCTGGTCGAGTGCGCGCCCGTCGATACGCGTGCCTTCGACAGTAATCTCGCGCGCGCATTTCTTCTCGATATCGTGGATGATGGACTTGATAGTCTTTTCTTGCTCGGGAAACTCCTCCTCAAGAGCCTCGATAACTTCAGTCGTAATCTGAGAGAGCGCCTCTTTTCGCTCCGACTTTTCACGAATCTGCATGGCCCCGGGAATTCGATCTCCCAGCAAGGAAACAATTTTCTCTTCAAGGGCTTTGTCCCCTTCAACAGGAACATACTCTACCTTTTCCTTGCCCGTAGCAGCGCGAAGCTCTTCCTGGAGCTTGATTATCTTCTTGATTTCCTCATGCCCGAAATAGAGCGCATCGAGTACCTCGTCCTCAGGAACGACCTCAGCTCCTCCCTCAACCATAACAATGGCCTCATCGCTTGCGGCAATGATCATGTTCAGGTCCGAAGACAAAAGTTGCTCCGGACTTGGATTAGCAACGAGCTTTCCATCAACTCGACCAACTCGAACACCTGCGATAGGACGTTCGAATGGCAGGTCTGAAACATGCAAGGCGGCACTTGCGGCACAAATCGCCAGGGTGTCAGGGCTGTGGACTCCATCCGCCGACAGAACGTTAATGATGATCTGAACTTCGTCTTTGTACCCATCCGGAAACATTGGTCGGATTGGGCGGTCTACCAGTCGGCAGACTAGTATTTCCTGGGGCCCGGGACGACCTTCACGCTTAAAGAAACCACCAGGGATATTACCCGCGGCGTATGTCTTCTCCTGGTATTCAACGACCATTGGGAAGAAGTCTACTCCCTCCCTGGCGGGGCCACCACAAACCGTGGCAAGCACAACCGTATCACCATGGCGAGCAAGAACTGCCCCACCTGCTTGTTTCGCGATCCATCCGCTTTCAAACGAGAGCGTGTCGCCCGCAAATGGTATCTCTACTTTCTTGCGCAATTCGGAACTTGGAATAAATGTCATGTATCTATCTCTTCTTACGGGAAGGCCTGCGTACCAAACCACCCCGGCAATACTTACTGAAACCCCGCCCCTGACAGCTGAACCATTCTCATGAACACAAACAGCAGGGCTACTAGGGCTACGGAAAGTATCAAATCATTAATTGTTAATGCAGAAGGAGTATTCGATGGGAAGACTGGAAGGCACTGTTGTTCAATTTGCAATTGAATAATCGAATTGCGAATTCCACTGCAGTAAAACTTCACTGCGGTAATTCCGACAATTCAGAGTAGACCGAAGAAGCAAACTCAACAACAGTCCCAGCTTCTTCCTTTCATCGAATTTCTTCTGCTCGAATTCGTCTATGTTTGTTCAAACCCAAATGTTCGAACCACATGTGTGCTAAAAACCGGCGCCGGAACATAAGGTCCCCGGCACCGCCTGAGTGTAAACCCTGGAGACGACCTGCGCCATCCCTTTTTAGGGCTTCCTTTGATTTGCGCTACCTTGCGAGGCAAGCCGCCGACAACACCTTGCCCCAAAACGTTCAGACGGCAAGGCGTTTCGGCCGAAGCGCGGCATCAGGGGGCCTACTTACGTATTCCCAATTCCTGAATCAGAGACCGGTATGCCTGAACATCCTGCTTACGGATATAATCAAGCAAGCTACGACGGCGTCCAACGAGCTTTAACAGTCCACGCCGCGAGTGATGATCTTTCTTATGAGCTTTAAAGTGATCGAGAAGATAGTTCAGACGCTCAGTTATGAAGGCAACCTGAACCGGAGCAGAGCCACTGTCATTCTCGTTAGCACCAAACTTCGCAATCAATTCTGCTTTTTTTTCAGCCGTGAGGGCCATTACTTCTTTTCTCCAAAAAACGAGCCACGCCCCATTTCCCGAGCGGCGACACGCGAGAGTAACACTCTCATGATTCAAATCGGATCCTGCCTGACGAACTCTAAAAATCAAATCCCTCGCAAAATCGAATAAACGAACGGAAGGATGTATCGATTAAGAGTTTCGTAGTTCTGCAGGCCGAAAACACAAAAATAAAATCCGGGCTTCAACATTCAGAAACGAAAGCACGAATGCCGGAAACCGAGCGGGAGCAATTCCCCTTTCAACCGATCTCCTGCTGAGCATGGAGAGAACCCCGACGCCTAGTCTGAGTTTTCTTTTCAGCCGGGCCAGAAGATACCGGAGGAAGGAAATTTTTTCAACAATTCTTGCGATTTAGTTTATACGACTAATTTAAGGGGTCATCATCATTCTGATTGACCAGCTTCCATTATCATTATCCAGAAGTCCGCATAAGCGCTTATCAGAGGAAAAAATGGCCGCGACTGGAAAATCTCTAATTTTATCAAGATCTTCTAAGTCTGCCAGCTGACTCTGATCGCCCCGGGCGAGCCGCGAGCAGGAGCTTTCGCTTAAGTATACTGCAGGAACTCCTGTCACCAACTGCTCAAGGCCAATGAGCAGTGAGTCTATGTTTTCCGGAGTAATTTCCTCAAGGTTACTCGCCTGCTCGATACCAAATGGCTCGGAAGAAATTCGTCGTATCGACTCAAGACAGGCACAGGTGTCAAGGGCATCCCCCATATCCCGCGCAATACTCCGTATGTACGTCCCCTTACTGCAGTGGATGTCGTAGCTAAGGGTATCTTCAGCGCTAAAGTAGAGCTCACGAATATCAACGACAACGGAACGCGGTTTAAGTTCTACTTCCTCCCCCTTCCTTACCCGCCGATAGCTCCGCACCCCGTCCACCTTAATCGCAGAAACCGCCGGAGGAATCTGCTCGATGTTCCCGCTAAACTGCTGCTTAAGAAATGCCACCGCCTCCTCGGGTGCAAAGCGGGAGCGAAAACTCAAGGCAGAGTCTTTCTCAATTTCTTCCCCGGTAATGTCGTCGGTGGTGGTGCGCACTCCGAGCCGAATAGTACCCTGATAGCGCTTGCTCGATTCGAGAAAGAGAAACTGAAGCCTGGTCGCTCGTCCGCACAAGACGACAAGAACGCCTGTCGCCATAGGATCAAGCGTTCCTGAATGGCCTATCTTTGCAATCTTGCATCGCCGCTTTAATTGACGAATGACATGGGCTGACGAAACGCCAGCGGGCTTATCGATAACAAGTGCGCCATCCATAGTACTATTCGGATACCTTTGCGAGAACCTTTTCGATTTCCGCAAACAGGGCACTCTTGGCCGCATCAAGCGAGCCTTCAAGACGACAGCCGGCTGCCATCGGGTGTCCTCCTCCACCAAAGACTCCTGCCACCTGGTTTACATCGACCATCGCATGTGAGGACCGCAGGCTGGCTTTCCAGCCACCCTCAATCTCTCTAATGAACACTGCCACCAGGACACCCTCAATGCATCGAGCAAAATCGACGAGTCCCTCTGTTTCCTCGGTACTTGCCCCACACTCGGAAAGCATTGAGTCATCAACCCAAAGCGACGCCAGGCGACCACCCTCACGTACTTCAAGCGTTTGCAAGGCGCGAGTCTGAAGCAACAGCTGAGAGCGCGGAACACTAAAATACAGAGCTTGCGCGACTTCGTCCGGACGAGCACCGGCCGAAACCAGTATTTCAGCACTCTTAAAAGCACCGGAATCAGTATTACTGAAACGGAAGCTACCTGTGTCATCGAGCAAACCGGCAAACAACAACTCCGCAGTCTGCACATCGACGGAAATGTTCATCGCCAGAGCAAGGTCCAGTACAATTGAGGAGGCCGATGGCGCAGAAGGATCCACATAGTTGTGCGTGCCCCAGCCGGGATTCGATGCATGATGATCAATATTTATTATTTTTCCGGAACGGGCACACAGAGATTCGTACTCCGGACCCATTCGCTTCTGCACAGCGGTGTCAGTGATGATAACCGCATCAAACTCTTCGTCTGGCACGCTAAGTGTGTAGGGTACGCCTTCAGTAAATACAGACATGCGCTTTGGCAGTTCCTGAACCAGGTATACCCGGGCAGATACGCCCTGCGCCTCGAGACATCGCTGCATCGCAAAGCTCGAGCCAATAGCGTCGGGGTCAGGGGCAACATGAGTGCATATAAGCGCAGTTGAGAGACCTTTAAGCGTCTCGGATAAGCTCGTAAGGGATACGGAATTAGCGGAACTCATAGTGCTCATTAAAAACTCTGTCACTCGTCAACCAGACTCAGGAACGCCGGGAAAGCCAGGCAGTCTAGACCTTGCTTAACAAGTGATCTATTCGGGAACCAGTAATCGCAGTTCGATCGAAGAAAAACGACAAGTCGGGCACGTACCGCAAATCCAACTCCTGAGCGATGCGTTTGCGGAATAAACCGGTAGCTCCCTTCAGTGCGGCTTGAATCTGGTCGACGTCTGACTGATCGGGAAGAAACTGTTCTGGGGTCTCATCGTCAGTGGGAGCGACGGCGTCGGGAGAAAATGACGCGACCGACCAGTACAACTTGGCATGCCGTAGATCTTTCGAGAGCTCCAGACCGGTAATCGAGACCATCTCAAGTCGCGGATCACGGCAACGCCGAATCTCCTCGCCAACAAACATGCGAAGCAAATCGGCAACCCGCTCTCTACGATAGTTCGACATCTCAATTCTCCGCAAGAGAGCAGGAAATCGCGCTAAACTGCGACCTCCTCAACTTTGTACACCTCGATTAAGTCACCGCTCTTGATATCGCTGTAGCCCTCAATGCCTATTCCGCACTCATAGCCCGTGGCAACTTCTTTAACATCGTCCTTGAAGCGACGAAGACTCCCGAGTTTACCCTCGTGGATCACAACGCCATCTCGCAGCAGTCGCACAAGTGCGTTTCGCTGAACGACCCCGCCAACAACGTAGGAACCAGCGACAACACCCTGCTTCGGCACTTTGAATGTCTCACGAACCTCAACCCGTCCAAGCGTTTTCTCCTGGAACTTAGGCGCCATGCGGCCTTTCAAAGCACTCTCAACTGAATCAACCAAATCATAAATGACTCGGGAGTACAGCACATCAACACCTTCGGTCTCGATGATAGTTGCCGCGCGAACATCCGGACGGACGTTAAATGCTACCAGAATGGCCTGAGATGCACTGGCGAGCTGCACATCATTCTCGGTAATACCACCTACCGCTTTATGGATGATCTTCACACGCACTTCTTCGTTACTGAGATCCGCCAAAGAGTCCGCAACGGCCTCGACAGAACCCTGCACATCAGCCTTAACAATCAGCGGAAGCTCCTTAAGTTCTTCTGACTCAGTTACCATCTCAGAAAAACGCTCAAGAGTGAGGGGCCCACCGAGCTGCGCAAGGTTAACCGAGGCAAAATCACGACGACGCTGTCGAAGCGCACGGTCCCCGGCAATCTTTCTTGCCTGACTTTCAGACTCAAGCACAACAAAATCGTCACCGGCTGCCGCAGGAGAGGATACCCCGAGTATCTCTACCGGAATGCTGCAACCCGCTTCCTCCACCGGATGTCCATCATCACTGACGAGCGCCCGCACCTTACCGGATACCGAACCGGCGACAAAAGCATCACCTTTCTTAAGAGTACCTTTCTGCACCAGCACAGAAATGACCGGACCACGACCTTTGTCTACCTTCGACTCAATAACCGTACCGACTGCTCGACGATTCGGATTGGCCTTCAGCTCGAGAATCTCGGCCTGCAAATGGAGATTCTCAAGTAAGGTATCGACCCCTTCCTTAGTGTGCGCGGACACTTTCACCACAAGGGTATCTCCACCCCACTCTTCAGGGACAAGATCGAACTCGGCGAGCTGACCGATCACCTTGTCTGCGTTCGCACCCTCAATATCCATCTTATTGATAGCTACGATAATCGGCACCTCGGCCGCCTTAGCGTGGTTAATCGCCTCAATAGTCTGTGGCATGACACCATCGTTTGCCGCGACAACGAGCACGACGATATCAGTAACCTGGGCCCCGCGACTTCTCATTGCCGTAAAGGCCTCGTGACCCGGAGTATCGAGAAAGGTTACAGAACCGCCCGTCGGAAGCTTCACATTGTATGCCCCGATATGCTGGGTAATCCCACCAAACTCGGCATCGGTGACCTCGGTCTGTCGTATCGCATCGAGAAGCGATGTCTTACCATGGTCGACGTGCCCCATGACCGTGACCACCGGTGGTCTAAACTCCAGAGACTCAGGAGCATCGACCTCTGTGAGCGAATCAACCAGTCCCTCGAAGTCCTGCTCGGTGTTTTGCGTGGTATAATTAAACTCTTCCGCAACCAGAGTGGCCGTATCAAAGTCAACCAGCTGGTTTATGCTGGCCATAACACCCGCGCTCATAAGCTTTGCGATAACCTCGCCCGCCTTGAGACCCATCTGCCGTGCCAATTCGCCGACGGTTATCTCACCATCGATCTTAACAAGTCGTTTGGACGCTCCCATTGGGGCAGTTTCAGACTGCGCAGCAGCAGCGCGATCCACAACCTTCTGTTTCTTCGACTTACGGTCGCGCTTTGACTTCCAGCCGTCACGTTCACCATCGTAATCAACCAATTCCTTCTTACTGAGAACCTGTTTCTTACGCGGCCCCTTACGTTTACCGTAGTCGGAATCGTCATCTCCGCCGCTACCACGCTTCTTCCGACCTCGACCACCTTTACCCGGCGACGGCTCATCCATCATTGATGGATCATTAGCATCCTCGGCCGCGGCACGCTTGGCGGCGGACTTGCTTTGCTTTGCCGGTTTTGGGGCTGCAGTCGGAAGTTCAATCTTACCCAGAACTTTAGGTGCCCGAATATCATGACGCTTTCGAATATCTTCGAGACGCACCTCTTCATCTTCTTCAGTTTCCTCGGCACTCTCCTCTGGCTCCGAAGCTTCAGTGGCGGCGGCACTGTCATCAGCCTGAAGTTCTTCCGCTTCCGCAGCCTCTTCAGGCTCATCTGCTACAGCTGCCACATCCGCCTGCTCGGCTGTCTCCTCGGTATCGCCAACCTCCGCCACTTCTGCCTCAGGAGCAGCATCGGCTTCGACCGAGACTTCCTCAGCGACAGCGGCAGGTGCTTCCTCGACCGCGGCTTCCTGCGGTTTCGAAAACAGGGCATCGGCAGCCTCAAGCGCTTGTGCGCGGGCGCTCTTCTCAGCACCTAAATCGGGGGAAAGAGAAGGAAAGTCTCTATCACGCGGATCGTCACTCACCCCAGAGGAACGCTCAGCACTGTCAGCTGAAGTCTCTTCTGCCGGAGGTTCCTCGGAAACATCCTTCTTCCTTCGGCGAATAACACTTTTCCCCACGCGGCGTTCGGTGACTACTTTTCCTTCGCGAGTAACTTCGCGCTCGCCACCCTGCTTCCCACTAACCGCTTTACGAATCACAAAGCGTCGGATTTTCTCCGCTTCATCATCCGTCAGGGAATTTGAGTGAGAGGCCTTCCCGTCAATCGAGAGCTCCTCACACAGTTGAATGAGAGCCTTATTTTCAAGCCCAAGCTCTTTTGCCAGCTCATACACTCGGATTTTCGACATATCGTTCCTTGGTTTCTACAGTCGCAATAGAATTTTACTTTTTGGTGAACCATCTCCGCGTTCAGACTCCTCCAGAAATCCGCGAAGCATGCCATGCAAAACAGATACTCGCTCTGTTCTCGACAGTCTCACCAACTCAAAACTTTTTTCTTCAAGCGGAGAGGCTTTTTCTCTCCTCTCATTTCGCTCCGTTTCTAAGCACCTCATCCCCCTCGCATCACGCTCCCGCGCAACGCTCTCCACCAGCATAGACTTCAGCCGTGCGAAGCCTTTCTCGTCATGCCTGGCCTTCCGCGCTATCCTCGAGGACTTAAGCCTCCCCAGGGATGCCCTCAGCAAGGGCAGGAGTCGAGCATCCAAAAAGCAGGACCGCCTGGGGTGACAATACGCCCCCCTGCCCGGCTCAAGACCCGATAGGTCCAACAAAAGTTGTCCCTCGGCAGACCCGCTCTTTTCAGCCCCCTCCTCCGCCGACGTAGCAGCAACAAAGCGCAGTAGCAGACCTTGCTCCGCTGATTTCCTGCACACAACGCAGCTTCTCGTCGGCACGAGCCAGCACCCCTGGATTAATACTCAACCGGCTTATTCGTCGGTTGCTGAACTCTGAGAAAAGCCTCTGTCGCACTGCACACCAACTCTGCCTCCTCCGGACGCAGACCCGCCGACTCCGTCAACTCATCAGCTGACAAAGACGCAAGTTCCTGAATTGAATCCAGCCCCTGACGCATCAGAGCTTCCTTGATATCGTGTGGCAGAATGAGCTGATGAATATCAGTCATCGAGGCCTCCGCTTCGGCATCGGCTTCGTCATCTGAGTTCAAGGTCTCGACCACCTCTCGTGCACCAACGATGATCTCACTGGCACGCTCTGAATCAAGCCCTTCAATGGCAATGAGCTCCTCCAAAGGCGCAGAAGCAACTTCCTGCGCACTTCGATAGCCTTCCTGGTAAAGAAGCTCTGACTCTCCAAATCCAATACCGGGGATTGACTCCAACGCTTTTCTTGCACGCTTGGACTCTTCCTCAGCAACAGATTCACTCCGAACATCAATCCGCCATCCGGTCAATTTAGATGCCAGCTTCACATTCTGCCCGCGTCGACCAATAGCCAACGAGAGTTGATCGTCACCAACGACAACCTCCATCGAATGCTCTTCCTCATCAACCACCACCCGCACAACATCAGCCGGAGACAAGGCACGCGCAACGAAACTTGGCGCATCTGGTGTCCAGGTAACAATATCTATCTTCTCACCGCGCAGCTCTGCGACGACTCCCTGAACACGAGTTCCCTTAATACCAACACAGGCCCCAACGGGATCCACGTTAGGATCATTGGAATACACTGCGATTTTTGCACGCTCTCCCGGTTCACGCGCCACGCTCTTTATCTCGACAATACCTTCGCCAATCTCCGGTACACCGATTTCGAAAAGCTTTCGCATAAACTCGGGATGGCTTCGCGTAAGAACGATCTGAGGCCCTCTGCTGACCGGATAAATATCCAGAATCATCGCGCGGACACGCTCTCCCTGACGGTAGCGCTCCCTCTGGATTTGCTCACGCTGCGGGAGTATCGCATCGGTTCTTCCGAGGTTTACGATCAGATTTCCACGCTCAAACCGCTGCAAGATGCCGTTTACGATTTCACCCTTACGATCTCGGTATTCGTGATAGATGATATCTCGCTCAGCATCTCGCAACTTCTGCACGATTACCTGCTTGGCGGTTTGAGCAGCGATCCGACCCAACTCGGTTGAGTTCAATCTTCGTCCCAATTCGTCACCGATTTCACAGTCGGGATCGAACTCGACACGGGCGTCCTCCAGGGTTACCTGGGTGACCGGGTCCTCGACATTGTCTACCACCGTTTTAAATTCGTGCACCTCGATTTCACTAAGATCGGGATTGTACGTGGCTTCGAGATTGAGATTGTGCCCGTAGTGCTTCTTTGCCGCACTAAGAACCGCTGACTCCAGCGCCTCAATAAGGACTTCCTTATTGATACCTTTGTCACGACCCACCTGACTGATGATTTGTTCTAAATCGAACTTGATACCCATCCTTCTTGCACCTGTTACCTGACTACGTGCTTAGTAGCTTTCGTTTCTAGAATTTAAAATCTACCTGTGCCCGCTTAACCTCCGAAAAAGGAAGCTCGACACTGGTTTTCGACTCTTCTTGCAAAATAGTAAGAACGCCATCCTCAAATGAGGACAGGTCTCCGAGAAGCGGCCCGGATTTAGCTGCTCCTCCGTTTTTATTTTTCCCGTTTTCACCCGACCCGGCATTAGCTGCCCGATTAAGCGTAACTTTTACTCGTTGTCCTACAGCCGACAAAAAATGCTCTTCGAGTCGAAGCCTTCTGTTTATCCCCGGGGAAGAGACCTCGATCCGGGGCTCACCACTCACACCAAGGGCTTCACCTTCTACTTCGAAGAAAACCATCAAACGTCGACAAATAGCAGTGCAGTGTCCGCTCGTTATCCCGTTTGCCTGCGGCTCATCAGAAGACTGAGCATCCTCCGGGGATGCCAGCTCTACACTCCCTGCCTCACCAATGGGCTGAGCGCTAATAACCACCTTAAGCGTGCTCGCGTCCCCCCTCTCCAAATCGTAGAGATAGACTCCTTCATCCTCAACGATGGAGGATACGGCAGACCAGAGAGCATCCTTTTTTTCGACAAATGCCACAATTAACTTCGCTGTACTCTGTTAGCATTACATTATTTAACAAATGCCAGACTGCTCCGGCTCCAGAAATTCTCTGGATTACAACTGGCTCAAGGTGATGCACACGATAGAGCGACAGGCGCACCACGAGAGCACCCCCAACCCAATCACGCATCCCCTCGCCAATGCAGTAAACCCTTAGAGGTCGCCCTGCAAAAGCCAGCAAACGCTTGACGGTACCTACAACAATGTAGCGGGTAGCCGTTAAAAGGTGACTGTTTGGAGACCTTCCCGAAAAAGAACCAGTGTTCTTCAGGGAAAGAAAACCCAAACGGTCGGGCTGAAAGTAAAAGGGCGCAGCCCTCAAAACCGACCAGGTCGTTGACAGACAAAGGAATCCTTCTTTGCCCGTCGGAACCAGCCTGGCCATCCACACCACCGACATCAGGCCAGCAGACTTCAGCCAAAAACACAGGAACGCGGAGTGGTAATCACCCCCGCAAAGATGGGGAATAGTATACCAAGATAATTTGATAAGGCCAGCATGGATACTGCCCGCCCGACAAAAAGAGATAAGTATCTGATATTAATGCTGTTATCCCGCTGACTTCACCCTGGCTACGGCATCTTTCCACCGAACTCTCCCCCGGGCTCGAGCCTCAGGAGAAATGGACGGCTCGAAGCGACTCATCCTTTGTGAGGATGCAGGGCGAAAGGACTGACACACCTGCGCCAGACTCTCATGCTCTCCCAAACCAAAGACCGCAGCACGCGCAGCGCCCAATGCGGTAAGTTCCGCATTTTCACAAACCAGGACATCGATTCCGAGAACATCACTCAGTACAGAACAGAATGTTTTATTCAGCGACATACCGCCATCTATGCTCAATGCAGATACACCGGCAAAATTGGCGTCCTCAAGCACATCAGCAACCTGATGGGCAATGCCCTCAAAGGCGGCACGGACGATATGTGCGCGTGAGGTATCTCGGGTGAGTCCAAACATTGCGCCCCGTGCATGCTCATCCCAGTGAGGTGCCCCGAGTCCGACAAAGGAAGGAACAACAATGAGTCCGGCGCAATCCCTAACCGATGCGGCAATCTCGTCAGACTCCTCAACACAATTGAGAATCCCAAGTCCGTCACGTAGCCATTGCATTAATGAACCGGCGATAAAGATACTCCCTTCAACAACAAACTCGGTATCCTCTCCACTCCAGGCAACACTCGTTATCAGGCCATGGTCTGATCGACGTCGCTCCTCACAGGTTTGCAGCAAGAGAAAAGCACCGGTACCGAAGGTACACTTGACCTGATCTTTACTAACACAACCATGACCGAGCAGAGACGCCTGCTGATCGCCCAATATCCCGGTGATTGGTATGGCTGCACCAAATGTAGTCGTTTTGGCGAACTCCCCAAAGGAGGGAGCCACTCGGGGCCAGGCAGCCAACGGAATATCAAAGGACTCCGCAAGTTCTTTACTCCATTGTCCCTTTGCAACATCGTACAACATGGTACGACAGGCATTGCTGGCTTCGGTCAGAAACGCTGGTGTATCAGAGTCCTTCGTCAGTTGATAAAGAAGCCAGGAATCCACAGTCCCAAAGACCGTTTGATTCCGCTCGACGGAATTCTTCAGATCTGGAATGTTCTCGAGCAACCAGGCTGTCTTACTCGCAGAAAAATATGCGTCGATCACCAGTCCGCTCACCTGCTCGACCTTCGGAGCTAATCCCTGAGCGCGCCACTCAGCGCAGATATCTGCGGAACGACGACACTGCCAGACTACCGCCGGTGCCTGCGCTTCCCCGGTCGCAGGATCCCAGGCAATGGTCGTTTCTCGCTGGTTACTTATACCAATCGCCGCCACCTCCTGCGGAGAAACTCCGTCGAGAGCGCAGCGTGCTGCTTCCAACTGGGTATTCCAAATGTCATTCGGGTCCTGCTCGACCCAGGCATCCCTGGGATAGGACACCGGCAAATCGACGCTATGACTTGCGCGCGTTTCCCCGTCTCGGTCGTACAGCACCGCTCGGGAAGACGTCGTCCCCTGGTCCAATGCTAAAATGTAATCGGGACTCTTCTTTGACACGCCTCACCTCTTTTTCAGTAGCGACTTCTCAGTAGCAACACTTTTTCAGCAAGCAACGATGTGATCGGGCAAGCGGCTTTCATCACCGCTCGTGAGCGAAAAACACGGCGGCAAAATCCGAGCTTCCCTCTCAAGGCGCCATAACAGCGGAGGAATCGAACCCGCTACTCGGGAGGCACAAATTCAACGGAGCGGATCTCGTACTCTTTAAAACCGTTGGGAAGTCTAACCTTTGCAATATCATCGACTTCCTTTCCTATCAGCGCTCGAGCCAGGGGCGATTCGAAAGAAATTAATCCTCGCTCCGCATTTGCCTCGTCCTCACCCACAATCGTCACACGTCGTTCGTCGCCGGAATCCACATCCTCGAGTTCCACAGTCGCGCCAAAGACGACCTTGTCACCTGAGAGCTTTTCGATATCGACAACCTGCGCGGTAGAAAGCTTGGATTCCAAATCTCGAATTCGCGCTTCAAGCATACCCTGGGCCTCTTTCGCCGCGTCATACTCGGCATTCTCCGAGAGATCTCCATGGGCTCGGGCAACCTCAATCGCCTTTGCCGCCTTCGGCCGCTCATAGGTTTTTAGCTGGTGAAGCTCTTCTTGTAGATTTTTATGACTCAAGATAGTCATGGGGGTTCGAGTAACCATGAATCCTCGTATTATCTAAAAAAAATAGTTCACTCCAAATACGGAGTGACGGAACAACAATGCTATCCGGGAAACGTAAGACAGCGTTCCGCCACCCACAATGCAATCGCAGGCTACGGAAGCTTCAAACTGAACAATAACAAACTTCAGAATAAAGACTGCGTAAAAAAAGAACAAGGCATTACGTATGCGCCCCACTGTTACCGCAGGGGTGCAGACCTAAAAGCAGCTCTAATAGGCTGAAATCTATAGTGTTCCCCGAGCCCGAAAGCCGAGGCTGCTAGTGGGGCGCAATAAAAACCACCGCCTTAGAGCAACTGGAGAAATTCCTGGATACTGCACACCTCAAAGCCCTGCCCCTGCGCGATAAGCTCCATACCGTCCACTGCCGCACCAGCCGCTGCAATGGTAGTAAACAGCGGCAAGCCCAGCTGTGTCGAGGTGCTGCGGATAGTTCGCGAGTCCAGTAGTGGTCCGGTACCCTCCGGTGTATTGATCACCATACAGATACTGCCCTCATTGAGACGATCGACAATATGCGGCGAACCATCACGGACCTTGTTAACTCGTTCTACAGTGAAACCGCCTGCGCTTAGGGTTTTCGCCGTTCCCTCGGTGGCAACCAGCGAAAATCCAAGGTCAACAAGCTTTGCGACGATCGGACCGAGTTCATCTTTATCCTCATCCCGCACGCTAACAAACACCGAACCTGACTGAGGCAGTTTCATTCCCGTCGCAACATGCGCGCGCACAAAGCCACCTGCGGAGGTATCGTCAATACCCATAACCTCTCCGGTCGAACGCATCTCTGGTCCGAGGACGGTATCCGCACCATGAAACTTAACAAAAGGAAAGACAGATTCTTTTACTGCCACATAGGGAATTCGCTTAACGGCATCCCGATATGATTTATGAATGGCAATATCCCCGTATAAACCCGATTCATGCAATGACTGCAGGGAATCCCCGGCCATAACACGAGCGGCTACCTTGGCCCAGGGAACCGCGGTGGTCTTCGACACAAAAGGTACGCTTCTCGAAGCTCTCGGATTAACTTCCAAAACAAAGAGGCCGGACTTGTTACAGGCGAACTGCACGTTCATCAATCCCCGTACTTCACAGCGAAGCGCAAGGGCACGTGTAGCGTTTTCTATCTCCTGAAGCACTTCTGCACTAAGCGTCTGAGAAGGGATCATAAAGGAACTGTCTCCCGAATGAACCCCGGCTCTTTCAATATGCTCAAGAATTCCACCAACAACCACGGTATCACCATCGCATACCGCATCAACATCGACCTCAATAGCCTCGGAGAGAAAGCGATCGAGCAACACCGGACGATCGAAGGAAACTTCGACGCTCTCAGCGATGTAGCCACGCAACTCCTCCTCGTTGGTGATGATTGCCATTGCTCGACCTCCGAGCACAAAGGATGGTCGAACCATCAGCGGATAGCCAATCTTGTTTGCAACCGCTACTGCCTCCTCCTCATTACACGCAGTTCCGCTGGGCGACTGCTTAAGCTCCAGTTCCGTAAGCAAACTGCTGAACTGCTCTCGGTCTTCAGTGAGATCAATAGAGTCAGGGCTGGTCCCGATAATAGGTACGCCCGCTGCCTTCAGTGCCTGGGCAAGCCGCAAGGGCGTTTGCCCCCCGTACTGCACAACCACACCAAAGGGCGACTCATGCTCACAAATTGCCAGAACATCTTCGAGCGTAAGAGGCTCAAAGTACAAACGGTCACTGGTATCATAGTCGGTGGACACCGTCTCAGGATTACAGTTAACCATGATGGTCTCATAGCCGGCGTCTTTGAGAGAAAAAGCGGCATGAACACAGCAGTAGTCAAACTCCAGACCCTGACCAATTCGATTCGGACCACCCCCCAAAATAATTATCTTCTTTTTTGCATCACTCGGAACAGACTCAGGTGCTGAATCATATGTGGAATAAAGGTACGGGGTATTTGAAGCAAACTCAGCCGCGCAGGTGTCGACCATCTTAAAGCTCGGTCGAAGATTATATTCGCTACGCTTAGCACGCACTTCATCTTCTTTACATCCGAGCAGTCTGCCGATTCTCACATCGCTCATACCAAGCTGCTTTGCAGACCTGAGCAGCGCTTCTTCGATATTTGCAATGCCGGAAACAGATATCTCCTTCTCAACATCGACAATTTTTCGGATCTCACGGAGAAACCACAAATCGTACGCCGTCAGCTCATGCAATTCTTCCTCTGAAACACCCAACTGCATTAAACGAGCAGTTTGATACAGGCGCTCTGGTGTGAGCTTCTGCACTTGTTTCTTCAAAAGCTCGATATCGCCGGTTTGCTCCTCGACGCCACCCAAAATACCGACCCGACCCGTTTCCAGAGAACGACACGCCTTTTGAAGAGCTTCCGGAAACGTTCGACCAATCGACATTGCCTCACCCACAGATTTCATCTGTGTGCCTAGCAACGCCTCGACACCCTGGAACTTCTCGAACGTAAAACGTGGAATCTTAACAACCACGTAGTCGATACTCGGCTCAAAAGATGCGGGTGTTTCTTTGGTGATATCATTCGGCAATTCGTCGAGACTGTAGCCAACTGCCAGCTTGGCAGCGATTTTCGCAATCGGGAAGCCGGTGGCTTTCGAAGCAAGAGCGGAGCTTCGCGAGACCCGAGGATTCATCTCGATAACGATTTGACGACCAGTCTGAGGATCGATCGCGAACTGCACATTTGAACCGCCAGTATCTACGCCGATAGCCCTCATCAGGCTGAGCGCCCCGTCTCTAAGAAGCTGGTATTCCTTATCCGTGAGGGTCTGGATCGGCGCAACGGTTATCGAGTCACCGGTATGCTGCCCCATGGGATCAATGTTCTCGATGCCGCAGATGACAACGGCATTGTCTTTCTTATCCCGCATCACCTCGAGTTCCATCTCCTTCCAACCAAGAAGAGACTCCTCGATTAAAATCTCGTTGATCGGACTACACTCAAGACCCCAGGCGACCTTTTCCTTAAACTCCTCTGGTCCCTCTACGGTTCCTCCGCCGGCACCACCGAGCGTGCGTGACGGACGAATGATAAAAGGGTACCCGATAGAAGCTACCGCTTGTTCAGCTTCAGCCATCGTATGAACGACAAAACTTTTCGCACTTTCAAGCCCACAGGCATCGACTACTTTCTTAAAGCTATCTCGATCCTCTGCCGTCTTGATCGCGTCAACGCTGGCCCCGATGAGTTCAACATCGTATTTCTCAAGTACCCCTGCTTCATCAAGCTCAATCGTCACATTCAAGGCAGTCTGACCGCCCAGCGTTGGCAAGAGCACGTCCGGTCGTTCACGCTCAATCACTCGTGCGACAAACTCACAGGTAATTGGCTCGATGTAGGTCCGATCCGCAAAATTTGGATCTGTCATGATGGTCGCCGGATTGGAGTTAACCAGGATTACCCGATACCCCTCCTCCTTCAGCGCCTTCAAGGCCTGAACTCCGGAATAGTCGAATTCACAAGCCTGACCAATGACAATTGGACCAGAACCGATGATCAATATGCTTTTAATATCACTGCGCTTTGGCATACCCTTTTATCGACTCCCTTAAGAAGCGACTGAGGTCGACTTGTTCGACTCAATCAATTGATAAAATTTTTCAAAGAGATAAGAAGCATCACGAGGACCGGGAGACGATTCCGGATGGTGCTGCACTGAGAAGAGTTTTGACTCAACAACCTCCAGACCTTCTACCGTATTATCGTTTAGGTTCAGATGAGTAATGGTAACTCCGTCGGGTACAGAGGATGCATCGGTAGCGAACCCATGATTCTGTACGGTGATTTCGACCTTTTTGTTACGCTCATCGCGCACAGGATGATTGCCCCCGCGATGACCAAACTTCAGCTTGAAGGTCGGTGCACCCAAGGCTTCTCCCAGAATTTGATGACCCAGACAAATACCGAAAATCGGAACCTTCCCGATGAGCTCCCTCGTTGTCTGAATCCCGTAGGTCACCGCAGCGGGATCTCCCGGACCATTAGACAGAAAGACCCCTGCGGGCTTCAGTGCCAGAATGTCTTCCGCGCTTGTCGCTGCAGGAACCACACGAACCCGTAGCCCCGCCTCAATCAGAAGACGTAAAATGTTGCGCTTAACGCCGAAATCTATCGCGACGACAAGAGGTCGCTTGTCAAGTTCTGCATCATCGTATTCTTTGTAGCCGCTTCCGAGGGACCAGGTACCTTCTTTCCAATCATACGGCTCTTGCGTGCTCACCGCAGCGGCAAGGTCTCTTCCCTCCATGCTGCCCAGCGCTGCTGCTCTTGCGACCAGCTCTTCTGCAGAAACATCCTCGGAGGATATAATCCCCATCTGAGCTCCGCTGGAGCGCAGATGCAGCACCAAATCACGCGTGTCTATCCCCGCAATACCGACAACGTTATTATCTTTAAGATAATCATCAAGGCTACCCGTCGCTCGGTAGTTGGAATAATGCTCTGAGAGCTCGCGAACGATAATCCCTGAGGCATGCACCCTGTCAGATTCGACATCCTCTTCATTTACGCCAACGTTTCCGATATGAGGAGTGGTGAACGTAAGCATCTGGAAGGCATATGAGGGATCGGTGAGTATTTCCTGATACCCCGACATCGAGGTATTAAATACTACCTCTCCCTCCGTTTCCCCCTCAGCACCGATCGATACCCCTTCATAGACCGTACCATCAGCCAGGGCCAATAGCGCTCTCTTTCTCTGGGCTTTGTTTTTCTGGTTCGACATACTGTCCTTTGCCTTCACTAAAAATCGACAGCGCACACTACACGCTGCCGGAACGACATTTTCTACTCCGCAAAAATCCCTGCAAACTCTTTCCGCGCATCAAAGACAACTCGTCCGTCCACGATGGTAAACATCGCACGACCGCTCATCTCCTCTCCCCAAAAAGGAGAGTTAGAACTCTTCGAACGATTAATATCCTTTGTCAGTGTGTAGCTTGTATCGATATCAAGAATGCTCACATCACCCAGAGCACCCTTTGTTAAGGTATTCTCTTTCATTCCGAAACAACGAGGACCGGAGGAGCTAAGTGATTCAATAGCCCGCGCTAGACTGAGAGAGCCATCTCGTACTTTTCTCAACACCAGCGGAACGCTGGTCTGCAATCCCAGCATCCCAAATGACGCTCTATCAAACTCAACGTTCTTTGAGTCCGCCTCATGAGGTGCATGGTCGGTAGCGATGCAATCAATTACGCCATCGCGCAGGCCCTCGATGAGCGCCTGCACATCTTCTTCTTTACGCAGGGGCATACTCATCTTTGCATTGGTGTCGTACTCCTGGATGGCTTCCTCTGTCAGCGTGATGTGCTGAGGCGTCACTTCAGCAGTTACAGGGATACCATCCTCCTTTGCTCTACGAATTAGCGTCACACCGCGCGCGGTGCTCACATGGCAAAAATGCACCCTGCCCCCCGTCAAGCGAGCCAGCTCTATATCACGCGCGATCATCACGTTTTCAGATGCCTCCGGCATTCCCTTAAGACCAAGTCGCAGACTCATCGCGGACTCATTCATAGAGAAATGATCAGACAGGGACAGATCTTCTTCATGCACCGTAAGCACGGTGCCCAACATTAAATTGTATTCCAGGGCACGCCGCATTATCTGTGCATCGTAGACCGGTGCGCCATCATCTGAGAAAGCGACACATCCTGCCTCCGCCAATTCCATCATCGGCGCCAAAGACTTTCCCTCGCTACCCATGGTAATCGCACCGATGGGATCGACCCGGCAAAGCCCGGCCCGCGCAGCCTGACGGAGCATGAACTCCGTTACGGACGCAGAATCGTTAATCGGAAGGGTATTAGGCATACAACAGATACGGGTAAAGCCACCGGCGACCGCAGCCTCACTTCCGGACCAGATTGTCTCCTTCCACTCCTGACCGGGTTCACGCAGATGTACATGAATATCAACGAGACCGGGGCAAACTAAGAGGCCCGTAGCATCGACGCGCTCAGCATCCTGCACCCCATCAAAGTCCGCGGCCGGACCAACGCCGATAATACTTCCACCCTCGATCAACACATCCCCGATTTCGTCGAGACCAATAGAAGGGTCAAAGAGTCGACCACCCGTAATATGCAAACGCGTACTCATTTCTCTATGCCTCCTCTGCATCTTCAGTGCCAAGCTCACCACGACGTGCCGACATTATGTAAAGAAGCGCCATGCGCACCGCAACGCCATTTTCTACCTGTTGCGCAATCAGCGAACGAGGCCCATCAGCTACTTCCGAAGTGATTTGAATACCTCGAATAAAAGGCCCCGGATCAAGCACCAGCGAGTCCGGCGCATACTTCTTCAGTACAGGCTCGGAAACTATGTATTTCTTGGAATATTCGTCGAGGTTAGGAACATAAAAATCTTTTAGATACTCATGCTTCATTCGAAGAGAGACAACGATGTCAGCGCCCTCGAGAGCGGGCCCCATATCGTAGAAAATCTCCGCACCCAGCTCCCGAAACTCCTTTATTGCGAGCGTGGGAGGAGCGACAATCCGCACTTCATTACCGAGAATGCGATGCAGATGAAGATGAGACCGAGCAACACGGCTACGAAATACATCACCCACCATAGCTATCTTCAATCCGTCGATGCGACCGAGGGACTGGCGAATGGTCAGCGCGTCCAGGAGGGCCTGAGACGGGTGCTCATGCAGGCCATCGCCCGCATTGACAACTGCCGCTCTGCTCAGATGCTTACTGATAAGGTTTGGCGCTCCGCTTGAAGGGTGCCGAATTACCACGACATCCGGGCACATGGCCTCCAGCGTCAGCGCAGTGTCAATCAGGGTCTCGCCTTTCGTCGTACTACTCGCCTTGTCTGAGATGTTGATCACATCGGCGCTCATTCGCTTGCCAGCGATTTCGAAACTGCTGCGCGTTCTCGTTGATGGCTCAAGGAAGAGATTTATTATCGTCTTTCCTCTCAGCGTCGGCACTTTCTTTACCGGGCGCTGCCCAATAGCAACAAACTCCTGAGCAGTATCGAGCAGAAAATCGACTTCGCTACGTTCCAGCCCTTCTATCCCGAGCAGATGGGGTCGCGTGTAACTCATTCTGAACCTACTTATCCTTTTTCACTTTATCGCGGATAAACACACCGTCCTCTTCATCACTCTCCGTCAGGCACACCTCAACCACTTCATGACGAGCCGTCGGCAAACTCTTCCCAATAAAATCTGCACGAATGGGCAGCTCACGATGTCCTCGATCAACGAGAACTGCTAACTGAACACAACGTGGTCGCCCAAAGTCGGTAATAGCATCGAGACCGGCTCTAATCGTCCTGCCCGTAAAGAGTACATCGTCCACAAGAATTATAGTGCTGCGATCCACATCGAACGGAAGGGAAGTCGCACGGACAAGGGGCTGTTCGGTACTGTGTGCGATATCGTCTCGATAGAGGGTGATATCAACAACTCCCATCGGAATTTTTTGCCCTTCAATGGATTCTATCTGTGTGATAATACGCTGCGCGAGGTACTCTCCGCGGGTTCGGATACCCACCACCGCGAGGTGCTTCGTTCCCCCATTTCTCTCAATAATCTCGTGAGAAATTCGCGTTATCGACCGGCGCACCTGATCGGCATCAACTGCCTTTCGCCACTCTTTCCGGGTCGCTTTCCCAGCGACACTCCCGCTTTTCTGATAAACCACGTCCTCTTTAGCCATGAGCCTAATTTCCTTCACTGGGTCTGCTAAATGTAAAATTATCAATGTGCACATGAAAGGCATGCCAAACTACGCTCCGAATACTCGGGCGATTCTCCGGCACTGCGCCATACGCGGAAGATGCCGGGCGAACAACTCCGGATCGAGCAACCCCGAAACGAGCAACCCCGAAACGAGCAACACTGCGTAATGGAAACAAATCTGAAAATGAAAATGGCAGGAACAGAAAAGGTATTCCGCGGGTGCGGCTGCCTGACCCCCGGGACGGGGAATAATGTCTGATAAATTGTATCACCAATCTAACCCTTGGAGGCCTCACTGGACCCACTTAAAAGGCTAACATTTCGCCACACTGCCCTCCGGCGCTCTCATCAAAGGTAACCACCTGATGAATTCCATCTGGAATACTCGGACAACAGGATACCCCAACACAAGGGCAGCACGAAGACAAAGCTCCTTACGGCTTCGGGGAACGTAGCAAAGAAATCTGTCGTACTCAAGCCTTGCTTTAATACCCGAGGGAAACTTCTTAGTTAGCGCATTTGCCGTACAAGAGCAGACAATCCTCCGTTCACCAGGGAGAAAAGTCAGCGTGCGTCTCTCTCCTGGCGGATAAAAAACAGAAGCAGAAGCAATTGTCCTACTAGCAAGGCAGCAGTGAATTCAGTTTCCACAATCTGCGTAAGAGAAGAAGCCCCTGCCATAAGAGTAAGCAAAGTGGCACCAAGGGACAGACAAAGTTCCAGCAAGGGCTCAAAAAACGAGGGATTCAAGTAAGACATCATCAGTAGCGGAATGCCAAGAAAGACAAATATGCCGCAGAGGAACGGAATAAAAACTACATTCCAAACAGGCGCCAGCAGGGAAACATCAGCAAACCAGAAGCAGACGAAGGGTGTCGTAAAAGCCCAGGCACAATACGATAACACATACGACTGTCTGACATAGCGGCCGCAGGTGTTTGGGCGACCAACCGTTCTGCCTCCCTCAGTCTTCCGCATGAGGCGCGCGGCCAGGTATATACCAATCAAGGCACTGAAACTCAGTTGAAAGGCAACGGTTAAAAACACAAGCGGCCACAGTAGCGACAGTACAAGACAACACAGGATCAGGGAGCGCAATGCCGTAAAGCGACGGCCCCACAATGAACAAACATAGGTGAGAAGCAGAACGACGATTGCTCTCACGGCAGGTATCGTGAAGCCGCTCAGCCAGACGTAGAGCAGCGCTCCACAGAGCGCGAAGCTGTTGCCGGGGATACGTGCCGAACAAAGGATCACGAGCGTTTCTGAGCGCTGCCACATAACCCGTGCGAGTGCGCGGAGGCTCGCGTATACCAGCGCCACGTGAAACCCGGAGATTACCAGAACATGACTAAGGCCAAGTGAGCGAAAGAGATGCACGGTGTGCTCAGCCAGACCCTGCTTCGACCCGAAGGCAAGAGCCGCCAGTACACTTCGTGCCTCCGCATACGTGTGTCCCGCTGAAAGCCTGCGCGTAAGACGGTCCTGCCAGGAACGCGCCAGGGAATCACCCGTACAGGAGTCCCCTGCCTTCGTTTGTCCCACTGAACTAAGGTATGCGCTTGAAACGCTGTACATTGAATAACCGGCGCGGCTTAGATGCTGCGGATAGCCAAACACCGAAGCACCGGCATCCTTTGCGCTCCCGGTACTTCGAAAACGACCGTAGCCCCTGACTACATTCCCCGCGCAGAGTGCAGAGGTACTCTCCCACGGCAAATCAGGAATTCTTATCAGAATCTTTTTCTCACCCTCCATTACAGTCAGCATCAGCGATCCGACGGTTCGTGACGACTCACGCTTGAGGATTCGGCCACTGAATTGCCGGACTCTTGTCCCCTTAAACGCTACCACTGAGTCAGTCGGTAGCATACTGCGGTAGTTGGCAAAGGAAAGACAAAAAGAGAGAACGAGGAATCTGGAAGCAAGGCGTTTGGGCGTCTGCGAACACAGTATCGACGGAACGAGGACTGTGACGATGCATATCCCGAACAAGACGGAATACTGCTCGCTCCGCATTGCAGCTGACAATTGCAGAAGGGCAAGAGATACGAGTAGCAGCAGAAGAAAGAACAGGTCGCTCTTTGCCGCCGAGCGGATTGCGAATCGCCGCAGAAGTTCCCTGGCCGCGGTCGCACACAACACAGAAATGTCGGTTATGCCGACCTGAGTTTGCGGTTTTGTAATTCTGCCGAACCTCATCTCTTTCTTCTTTCGCCCGCCGCTCGCAGGAATTCCCGCCCTGCGATCTTTAGTAGAATGAGGTCAAGGTTCCAATGTCCGGCTGAAAACATGATGCCAAACCTCTCAAACTATAGTGTGATGTGGTACTGCATAGAGGACCGGAGAGTTACTGCAGCTGTGCGAGAAGCCGAAGCTGCGGCCCGGATACACGATGCAATGGAATTTCAAAAAAAGGACGCAGATGAGACCCAGGGAAAAAGCCGGCACGATCATCCATTCATCTCGAAATACTCTTGGGAGTTTATCGAGAGTTTCGCGCAGAATGTTGCTTCTGAGCATTTTGCTGATCAGCATGAGCACCGCTTGTAGCAAGCCGCTTCCTGTGGGACTGGAATCTGAGGCGTCAATGTCTACCCTCGTCTGGCTGGACGATCAGTACGGTATCATGCGCAGCCGAGACCTGAGCCGACTTCTGAACAGAATGAGCAGACGACTCGGTGCCGTGGCGTATGGCGCTGCTCTGGAAACTGAGGTCGACGCCAGTGATGCCCGCAAATTTATCGACTACCCCTGGCAGATTTTTGTAATGCGTTCGGAACAGCCAAACGCATTTTCTCCAGGTGCCGGCGTGATTGTTCTAACAAGCGGAATGCTCAGGGCAACGAGAACTGAAGCGCAGCTTGCCGCAGTTGTTTCACACGAGATGGCTCATCAGATTCTCGGTCACACCAGAGAAGCGCTTAGAGAAGCCCATTCCTCAAAGCAACAGAAACCGCAGTATTCGTATAATTTGAAAGAGGAAGTTGACGCGGACACCCTCGGATTGAAAATTATGCATGTTGCTCGCTACGATCTTGTGCACGCCCTTCAGGCACTCTCAATTGGCTACAGCCCAAGACACGGACATACCGCCGGTATACCGGAGGAGTGGCTGAGTATCCGTATGTCCAATCTCCATCAAAGCATTGACGGGTACGGAAATTACCTTCCGGCAACCCAGACCACCCGAGAATTCTCTCGGGTAAGAAAGCACCTCGGGTCATAAAAGCGACGAAAAACGCCACACACCCCGGTTCCTGGCAGTATCCCAACGAAAAAAAGCTCCTATACGGAGTAGTGTCACCTAAGACAGGTGCGTTTAGCCACACGGTGTTAAGGTATGCCACCACTCTGACGACTATTATTATAAGTACGACGGGGTATTAGATGGACGTATCAAACGCCTTTCGAGGGATACAAAAAGGAACGCGCGTAAATAAACGCTACTCAATTCTCAAGCTTCTGGGATCAGGGGCTTCG
>JAUIMJ010000301.1 GCA_030433295.1 bacterium
GGAGCGAGATGTGAAAGGTCTGTATCGCAAGGCGCGAAGCGGCGAGATACGTCAGTTTACCGGAGTTGATGATCCGTACGAGGTGCCGGAGAATCCGGAGCTACGCATTGATACGACTGAACTCGGTATCGAGGAGGCGAGTGACCTTGTCTGGAGCTATTTGGAGAAAAACGGGCTTTTCGGGGGACAGCCTGCTGAGGGGGCGCGCTGATAGGACATCCCATGGACCATTTATCGAGACTGGAAAATACAAGCATTCATATCTTTCGCGAGGCATACAATAGCTTTGAGCGAATGTGCATGCTGTGGTCCGTTGGAAAGGACAGCACCGTGCTTCTCTGGCTTGCGCGCAAAGCGTTTTTCGGTCATGTCCCGTTTCCGCTCTTGCATATAGACACCAGTTTTAAGATTCCTGAGATGATCGCGTACCGCGATCGCTTGGCAAAGGAGTGGTCGCTTGATATCCGCTATGCGATGAACGAAGAGGCCATTGAAAATAAGCAGACGTTTCCGGATGGTGCCGTAGATCGTATTACCTGTTGCAAGCTATTGAAGACCCAGCCGCTGTCGGACATGCTCAAGGGAGTTGGTCGTCGATATAAGTTCAATCACGAGAAAAGTAAATACGACGTAGATCCCAGCTCCGAGCCATTTGATGGCGTGGTCGTTGGCTTACGGGCGGATGAGGAGGGCTCTCGGTCGAAGGAACGCTATTTCTCGCCACGGGGCATTGCAAATGATTGGGATGTCGGAGCTCAGCCTCCGGAATTCTGGAATCAGTTTAATACCGATTTTCCTCCAGATACGCATGTGCGTATTCATCCTTTGCTGGATTGGACTGAGGTAAATATCTGGGAGTATATCGAGCGAGAAAAGATTCCGACGGTAAGTCTCTACTACGACCAGGGTGCCGGAACGAGGTATCGTTCTCTGGGTTGTGCCAACTGTACTCTTCCCGTTACTTCCGAAGCAAAGAACCCAAACGATATTATCATCGAGTTGAAAGATGGTGTGTTTTCGAAGGTCGCTGAGCGAGCGGGGCGTGCGCAGGATGAAGAAGGTGGCGGAGGGCTGGAGAAGCTCCGGAAAGATGGGTACATGTAAATCATGAGTTCGAAGTCTACGAACACATTGTCGTCCGATCGCATGAACCTGGTAGTCGTAGGTCATGTGGATCATGGTAAAAGCACGGTCGTTGGCCGCTTGCTTGCCGATACCGATTCGTTGCCGGAAGGAAAGCTTGAGCGCGTTCGCCAGCAATGCGAGCGCAGCGGGAAGCGTTTGGAGTATGCTTTCCTCCTCGATGCGCTTAGTGATGAGCAGGATCAGGGAATCACCATCGATGTCGCGCGGATTTTCTTTAATTCGAAAGATCGACAGTACATCATCATAGATGCTCCCGGTCATATTGAGTTCCTGAAGAATATGATTACCGGGGCTTCTCACGCGGAAGCGGCGGTGCTGGTGATCGATGCCGATGAGGGAATAAAAGAGAACTCTCTTCGGCACGGGTACATGCTCTCTCTGCTGGGTGTCGAGAGTGTGATTGTGCTCGTGAACAAGATGGATTTGGTCGGCTACGATCAGGCAAGCTTCGAGCGCTTGCGGAGCGAATACGAGAAGTACCTTAAAAGTGTAGGCATCTCCGCAAAAAATTTCATTCCGGTAAGCGGTATTGAGGGTGAGGGTATCGCATCGTTCTCGAATAAGCTCTCCTGGTTCAAAGGCCCTACGCTGCTTGCTGCTCTTGATGCACTGCCTCGTCGAGGCCTGGAGGAAAAAGAAGCGCTGCGAATGTTTGTGCAGGACGTCTATAAATTTACCGAGGGTGGTGACGATCGCCGCATCGTCGCAGGAACGATCGACTCCGGTACGATTCGGGTCGGCGATCCCCTGGTTTTCTTTCCTTCCGGTAAAAGAAGCCGGGTTAAATCTATTGAGGCCTTTGCCGAGGATCCCCCTTCGGCCCGAAGCCGAGGTGAGGCGGTGGGCATCACATTGGACGAGCAAATATTTGTTCGTCGGGGAGAGCTGATCACCAGAGCAGAGGATCCGCGGCCGTTTGTTTCAAGCAAGTTTCGCTGTAGCCTTTTCTGGCTCGGGGAGACCCCGATGGTCACAAACCGTGAGTACATTCTTCGCGTCGGCACTGCTCGGGTGACTGTGCGTCTGGCCCGGATTGAGAGGCTTATTGATGCGGGAAGTCTGTCACAGGATGCTTCCGGCGAGGATGTGGCAAGGAATATGGTTGCGGAATGTGTAATGCAAACCACGTCGGCAGTCGCCTTCGATCCCATTTCCTTTTCTCAGAGTTCAGCCAGATTTGTCATAGTCGACGATTTTCGAATTTGTGGTGGCGGAATCATTCGTGAGGGTATCGAAGATGCTCAGAGCGCACTTCGGCAACAGGCGTATCGCCGGGAAGAGAAGTGGATTCATAGCTCGGTGTCTGCGTCTGAGCGGGCGGAGCGCTTTGGTCAGCGTCCGGTTCTCGTTCTTGTTACCGGGGAACCTCAGGCTGATCGAAAGCAGTTTGGTAAGGCGCTGGAGGCTCACTTGTTTTCAGAAGGTGCGATGACCTACTTCATGGGTATTGGCAACATCATTTATGGACTCGATTCGGATATCGAAGGCGCGGAGTCGGCCGATAAAGAGCACATCCGTCGATTGGCTGAGGTTGCAAATATGATGTTGAATGCCGGTTTGATTTTCGTAGTTTCGGCTGCGCTCATCAGTCAGGCGGACATACAACTTATTCGTCAGTTTGTCGGAGTAAGTCGCGTGCGAAGTGTCTGGCTTGGGGATGCCGTCACTAACGATCTACAGTGTGATGCCCTTGTTGACTCTATTGAATCCGGGGTCGAGGAGGTGAGAGCCATGCTCCTCCAGGATGGATTTCTGGATGCCTAGGAAAGAACTCTTGCGTGCTCTGCTGCCAATTGCTCTTGAGGCAGGTGAGGCGGTGCTTCGGGTATACAGAAGTGACTTTACCCATGAAGTAAAAGACGACTTCTCTCCGCTTACGCGGGCGGACACAGACTCTCAGGACGTAATTCAGCGTGGCTTGTCCAGCCTGTCCGATTTTGACTTTCCGCTTCTTAGTGAAGAAGCGGACGCTCCTGATTTTGCGACGCGCAGCGCATGGTCGCGATACTGGCTCGTCGATCCTCTGGATGGAACCCGGGAATTTGTAAACCGCAATGGCGAATTCACGATCAATATCGCACTGGTCGAGTCAGGCGAGCCGGTGTTGGGGGTGGTGTATGCGCCTGAGCTGGCAAAGCTTTACTTCGGTGCGCGGGGAGTGGGCGCGTGGTGTGTCGACAAGGCAGAAGCAGTAGCCGCTCTTCAAACCGGTTCAGATCCCTTTGATGCGACCTGCAAATGCGCACCGAGACTTGAGACCTCTCCCTATATCGTAGTCGGCAGCAGATCCCATCGCTCAGAGACATTCGAAAACTATCTCGAAGAAATTGGTAGAGGACGGGGAGCGATAGAGACGCTCGGCGTGGGCAGTTCTTTGAAGTTCTGTATGGTCGCTCAGGGGGCGGCCAACGAATACCCGCGCTTCGGTCCGACCATGGAGTGGGACACGGCGGCGGGAGATGCAATAGTCCGGGCCGTGGGGGGCTGTGTGCTCGACGCGAACACGCGAGAACCTCTTTGCTACAACAAAGCGGAGCTGCGGAATCCCTCCTTTATTTGCTTTGGCGAAAAGGCTGCCGCTAAGAGGGCCTAAGACAGGCTGTCAATGTTATCGAAACCCGAGCTGGGATGAGGAGTTTGTCCCGGGTTCTACCAGCGTGGGGACTTCGGTTTTTGCCTCGTCGATAAGGTCCTGGACATCGACATCCTGTCCCGAGGTGTTTGGCACATCGATGTGAATATCATCTTCGGTATACTCGGGGCTGGACTTTCTCGAAGCAGTGCTTCGCACTCCGTTTCGAGAAATCTCAACGTCGCGCTCGGATGGTGACGCCTGAATGAACTTTTGTGAGGCCGTTTTTACGTCGTCGAGCTGCTCCCTTGCCTGAATCAACTTATGGCGCAAACTGTCATTCTGTTCATCAAGCGACTTGAGAGTCGCAACTTCTACTTCGAGGCGCTTATTCTCGTTCTTTGCCTCGAGCAAATCACGGTTGAGCTTTCGCCGTTCCTGAGAAAAGTGTCGCAGGCTGCGAACCTCCTGCTTCGCCCAGTTATACTGCTGCTCAAGTTTGTTTGCTCGTCGTTGTTCGTGAGCGAGTTGCTGCTGCAACTCCTCCTGCGATGAACGCAGCTGATTAAGAAGCTCTTTACGAGATTTTTGCGAAGCAGACGATTGGGACTTGAGCGAACTTTTGTGCTGGTCCTGAAGTTCGGCGATTCGATCTTCCCGCTTTGCCAGAGCAAGTTCGAGTTCTTTAACTCGCAGCAGGGTCTCGTCTCTCTGGTTTAGACTTCCTTCGGCTACCGGCGCCTGTTTGCTTCGAAGGCGCCGCTGTAGCTGTATGATTCTATCCATGAGAACTTCCTGCTGCTGACGCAGGATTTCATTCTCGGCTCCACGTTTCAGAGCCGACTTCGATAACTGGAGGCGACTTATCTCCTCCTGTTTTTTGCTGAGATTTACTCGAAGACGATGGATTTCGTTGAGCAGTTTTCTGGTTATCTCCTGCTTGAGGAGCCTGTCTTTGTGATCCGAAAGCTGTGTCGGAACCGGAGCGGAGTCGACTTCACTGACATTGCTGGCAGCCTCTGCCGGAGCATTGGCATTGAGCTTCATCATGGCGTTACGATGCTCGAGGGCTCTGACTTTCTGTCGCAGGCGGCTTACTTCGAGAACGAAGCGTTCCTGGGAAGCTTTCAGTTGGGCATTGTCCTGAAGAATGCTCTCATGATCCCTGCGATCTTCTGCAGTAAGAGGTTCTTTTCCGGGAAATGCCAGTCTGGCCCGGGGTGCCCGATAGGCAGTTTGCGTTTCGTGGAAACTTTTGTGGCGAGCCTCGACTTTCTGCAGAGGGTCTCCATTGGTGCCAAAGGCGGCGGTTAGGGGGGAGAGATACGCGGCGGTAGAAACACCGATGATGAATAAGGCTGATGCGAGGAT
>JAUIMJ010000302.1 GCA_030433295.1 bacterium
GCCTGCGTCACCTGGGAGAAATTGCCGGATTCGGCTCAGCAGCAGGCGTTTTCGGTAGTGCCCTGGGTCCGGTAATCTTTGGTCTGAGTTTTGATTTTTCGGGCAGCTATACCGCCGCGGCGATAATTTGCCTCATCCTCTCAGTTTTGCTTGGCTTCTCTGCCCTCAGATGCAGGGCCTAAGAACCGCTGTCAGACCCGCGCTCGCCACAGCCTTCTCTAGTTTCGAACAGATTCGATCATCACTTGGTTTTTTTTCACTTTTTTTGAAAAAAACCCCTCGCTTAAGGCTACATCCGCGGATGCCGACTAGATAACAAATAGTGTGGAAGGAAGCTGATTTTCTAGGATTTGATGAGTTTCCTGACGATGGGCGGGTCGATGCGGATTAGCTATCAGATATCAAGGGGGATAATTATGTCATTACGCAGTATTTTTGTTTCACTCATCGCCTTCGGCGTCTGCTGTACTTCAGCACATGCCATCGCCATCGACATTGGGGCGCGCTATGAAGTTACCGGAGGAGCAACGTTCTTTCTCCAAGGTGGCGGCATCGGCGACCGAACGCTTCAGGACGGCTCTTCATTCGAGTTTACCCAGGATGGATCGTTCCTCCTCGATCTGGTTACCACTACGGGAACGGCACAAATTGAGCTGTACTACGATATCAATCAGTTCAACGCTGGCGGAAACGTAACGCTTAATCGCTTTTCAACAGGCGAGGCTAACGAAATCATCAATCACCTGAACAGAGGAAGTGACTACGACCCTATGCTCGACAGCAATATGGATGGGCATATTTCACCAATCGATGCGCTGCGGCACATCAACGGTGTTGGTCACCCGACCTCTAACAGCCTCATGTCAATTGGAACGTTTCGTGAGCACGGTGCCGCTGCTGATGATTTTTCCTTTATCGCAATGACCATGAATGCGGTCTTTCGATTAGGAACTCCCGATGGCTATTTTTCCATCTGGAACAAGCAGTATACCACCGGACCAAACTTCCTCGGTGGCACTGATTTCCATCTTCGTACCGGAAATCGTCTGCCCGACACGGAAGTGCCGGAGCCAGCGAGTGCTCTGCTTCTCGGTGCTGCACTCTTCGGGGCAGCTCGAAAAAAGCGCCTGGCTGCCTAAGAGCGACCTCTAAAAAGAGGCAATGACAAAGAAAGGGTCGGCATTGTCCGGCCCTTTTTTTATGCGTGCATACGAGTTGAGACCATCAAAACACGAGGCTGCGCATGCAGCCTCGCTCAAAAACCTCTGCTTTCACGACCCTACTGCAGGCGAAAGGATTCTCTGGTCATTGCACCGCAGCGCCCTTCCCGGTCGAAACGTCGTTCCACACTTTCCACGCGCTTATCTGCGGAATAGCGAATAAAGCTGCTTGCGATAGTCCCGTAGGTATCAATATTCACAAACAGCCCGGATTTCAGTTTCTCGCGGGATGGATCAAGCCCCGTGACCTGCACCTCGGCATCCGGGGCCAGTGTCCGGTCAGCGAGCAGAGCAAAGCTATCACCCTCCCAGGTTTGCGGGTCATTGCTAAGAATTTCAGCGATTCTTTGCTGTCCCCGACGAACCTTGAACCAGGGATCGCTAAGATCGGAATTGCTCACGCCGTGAATTCCCTTGCCAAGCACGTGCACAGCATCCAAACGATTGTTGTAGCAATAGACCTGCTGCCCATCACCAAAAATCAGATTGTATCCGAGGGTACTCTCAGCCTGTCTGCGAAGCCTTTGCAAAAAGCACCGGGCCGAGCGTCCGGATGAAAGCCATGCAGGCACTAGCTCTCCGCGAGCAATCTCCGGAGTTCTGGGTTCGCGGGGGCCACGAACAAAGGTCAGCATTGCAAAACGCCCTTCTCGATTCACCCCGGCCCAGGTACCTCCCTTGAGTTCATCCCTACCGGCATAGAGGGTATCTCCGGGCCACCAATGGGCTGAAAGCGCCGGTCGATCGTAGTCCTCATCCCGATTGAAGAGCAACAGCAGCGGAAAGTCAGGATGTTGTTCAATAGCCACAAACGCAAGACACATGACATACTCCTTTGCTCTTTTAAGAGCGCTTAAAAAACGAAATGGTACATAACCTTCCTGTTTGACAGTCAGCTCAGGCTCGAAAAAACGGGCCTGAAATGACCGGCAGTAGCGGTACTGAAAAAATAGGCGAAAAGACCTGTGGGAAGGGGAGCTGAGAACGAAAACCGTTTCGATAACCTCAGACTCCCCATACAGACCCCAATGCAGGCTCCAGCACAGACTCCTGCTTATTGGGGACTTAGCCACTGGCAAGTGCAGCTGCGAGTTCTGACGCGATATTCCGTGGCTCCATCAGGCGCTGACCCTGAGCTCCGGAAGCGACTTTCCCCGTCACAGGACCAAAGAACGTCGCACCCCATGAACGAAGCTTTGCGACGTTCTCCTGCACGGCCTTTCTACTCCACATCTCCTGCGACATTCCCGGTGCGATATACCAAGAGGTCTCCGGAAAATTAGCCGCAAGCAGGCTCACACAATTGTCGTAGACACCATGCGCAAGGGATGAGATGGCGGAGGCCGTGGCGGGCGCAATCAGTATGGCGTCAGCCCATTCTGCCCACTCGATGTGAATTTCACCGGCGACAAGTCGCTGCTGTTCCCACATTGAGGTGAAGGGCACCGTCCCGGGGCAAACCGCTGACAGGGCCGTGGGAGAAATAATCTGCGTTGCGCTGTGGGTCATGGCAATGCGAACCGCAAATCCCTGATGATGCAGGGCTCCCACGATGCTTTGGGCCTTTGGAGCGGCAATTGAACCGCAGACGCCAAGGATAATGTTTTTGGACATCAGAGGACCTTTCTGTTGAAAGAAAAACCGGGCACTCTCTCCTTTGAGAGCCCCGAAAGAACCGCAAAACCTTACTCTCAGCTCCTGAGAGCATATGTATCTGCAGAACGAGGTCACACCCTCGCCTCTGCTTTTTTACTACTTCGCGCGAGAACCTCGGCAACCAGTTCGGATGCAACCCGCTGCTTTTGACCATTCAGATGCCGCACGCTTCCGTCTGAGAAAACGAGCTGCATGGGATGAATCTTTGCAAGGGGGTCAATGCGCGCCAGGTCATTTCCTACGCACATATCGGTAGACGCTCGCTCAATCTGTCTGGCAGCTACCTCCTGCAACTCCTCCTGCGAAACGCCTACGAGGAGCTTAAAGCCAATAATAAAGGCCTTCTGACCCAGTGCTGGGCGCAGGCGATCGATAAGCTTTGGCGTCCGACGGTAGGTAATCGTAATCTCCTCTTTGCTTGAGCGCATCTTCCCCTCAAGCTTGGAAGGAGCATAATCGGGCGGCGCCGCTGACATGAAGAACAAGTCGATATCAGCAGAGGACACTGCCCTTTCCAGTGACTGCTCAAGCTGCTCGAAAGTCTTGAAGCTCTCGACAGTCAGGCCCTCCATCGGAGGAATCTCGGCCAGAGAATCCTTACGCACGAGCAAGGTGGTTTGCACTCCCTGCTGCACCAGTTCCCTTGCGATCATCACACCAAGGGCTCCACGAAAAATGTTTTGCATTTCGTGATGCCACAGGGCCGGCACTTCGGCGGATGCACCCAGATGGGTCTTTCCGAGAAACACCGAACGTACGTCATCGAGCATGGTCACAGCGGAACCCGCAGTAACAATTGCTTTCTTTGACATGGCTTACACCTTACTAAAAACGAATGAAAAACGGAGCAGGCTCACGCACGGCCTGACTCTCGCCTTGAGCAAAGTAGCTCACTGCAGTGGTGAACTCCCCGCCCGACGAACTACACGAAAAGAGAATGAGAAAGAGCAAACGACGATTTTTCGTCTGAAGCCTGGATTAGGTCGAGGCGGGATTATGAGCAACAGCATTCGTTTTTTTGCCGAATTTCAGGTATTGAGGGATATGAATTGTAGATATTTGGCAGATATTTTGGCTTTTTTACCCGCAGTGATTTTCTCAAGGTACGCTGATGGACAATCTGGATAAGCTCGACAGACGTATCTTGTTTGAGCTGGACCGCAATTCTCGCAGGCCTATTTCGGATGTTTCGCGCAGCATTCGACAGGGGCGGGATCGCGTGGAGTATCGCATCGAGCGATTGCTCGAGAGAAAAGTAATTCGCAAGTTCACCGCTTCGGTGAACCTGGCCCGCCTCGGATTCACTATCTACAAACTCTACTTCCGCATCGAGAACGACAAAGAGGCCGTAAAACGCCTAGTTAAGCATCTGCGAGCACACCCGCGGGTCTACTGGATTGCACTGAGCGATGGTAGCTGGGATCTGATGATCGCCGTATTTGCTCGATCCTCGGTCGAGTTCTTTGAAACGCAGCGGGAGCTGCTTTCGGAGTTTAATGAGATCGTTCTCAAGTACGCGATGTATCAACTGGTAGAGCTGGATCTGCACCCAAAGAGCTATTTTACCGGCAAATCGGGCGATGCCATCACGGTAGGAGGGGCGCCGCAAGTAGCGTCGATCGATGTTCTCGACGCAAAAATTCTGCGTCTGCTCTCCAGTAATGCCCGAAGAACTATCGCCGAAATTTCAGAACAGGTGAATGCCACATCTGCTGTCGTGAAATATCGAATAGAACGTATGGAGAAGCGTTCAATTATCACCGGCTACAGGACTGAAATCGATCTCGCAAAGCTCGGTATGCAGTTCTTCAAAAGCCAGCTTTTCCTGCGAAATTTCGATAGCAGCCTTCAACAGGCCCTGCGGCAGTACTGCGCCAAAAGCCCGCACATCACCTATTACATTCAGCAGCTTGGAAACTGCTCAATTGAGCTTGAGATGGAAGTTTCTGACTATCGGCACTACAGCTCATTGATGGATGACATCCGGGCACGCTTTCCGCGCCTGGTGAGAAACTTCGAAACAGTTCTCGTCAGAAAGACGCATTTTAACTGGGTTCCCCGCGACATTGCCCAGGCAGTTCAGGTGGCGGAATCAGCACATCCCGAGAATGCGGTGCTGCGTGTAGAGTAGATTGTAGGTCGCAAAGGATTCAACCTTTGGGGACGTGATGTCCAAAACCTACAATCGTTGAGACAACGATCCTTCCTTG
>JAUIMJ010000019.1 GCA_030433295.1 bacterium
GACCAGCGACTCTCTGTGGTTTATTACGTGGTCTGCTCCCATTTCTTCCACCCAGGCCCGGGTCTCCGGGCGCGAAGCAGTAGCTACTACCGTGAGTCCGGTGAGCACCTTCGCGAGCTGAATCAAAATAGAGCCAACACCACCGGCGCCACCGATGATAAGCAGCGTATCGCCTGCACCACCACCCTCCGGCACAGCGAGGCAATCAAAGAGGAGTTCCCAGGCCGTTATACTGCACAGTGGTAATGCCGCCGCCTCAGCAAAATCAAGCGACGCGGGTTTCTTTCCCACAATTCTCTCATCAACGGCGTGGAGTTCAGCATTGGTTCCCGGCCGTGTCAGATCGCCGGCGTAGAAGACCTCGTCCCCAACCGAATAGCTGCGCACAGCGGTGCCGACTTCCCTGACGACCCCCGCAGCGTCATAACCGAGAATTCTACCCCCCGGCTCAGCTTGCATGAGTTTTCGCACTTTTGTGTCGACCGGGTTTACGGAAACGCCGCGGACTTCTACGAGTATGTCCCGCTCTCGAATCTCCGGCTTGTCCGCTTCGAGCTGTAGGAGGGAGTCCGGTGCATCAATGGGGCCGGTTTTCTTAAAGCCGATAGCCTTCATCATCTCTCCTGTATGACGCTCTTGTCTGATTTCTTGTCTGATTTGTAGTACGAACGCAGGGTCCGTTTGTCGCCTTAGCCGCTGCGCACATAGGGCGGAGTATCTGCGACAAGCTTCTTATGAAAAATGTTCTAGTAAGCTTTTGCGAAAAGCGCTTCTACCGTAGCCGGTTTTCCGGTGAGCACGCAGTTTCCACTTGCGTTGCCCTGCTCTCGGGGCAGGCAGCGAATGGTTACTTTAAGATCTGCGAGAATTGCTTCCGTAGCCGACTCATCTCCGCACCAGGGGGCTCGGACAAAACCTGATTCCGTAGAAGATTTCGCATCTGCGAAATAGGCCTTAAACTCTTCAAGAGAGCTGATGTCACTGCGGGTGCGCGCTTCCTGATAGGCTTTCGCCTGTGCAAAATACGTGTCCTGGATGCCCTGAAGAATTTGCGGGATCTGCTCAAGCAGCTCGTCACGCTTCAGCTGATGTCTATCCTTTGGTCCTTCATCTCGTCGAAAGAGCATGACTGAGTCATTCTCGATATCTCGCGGGCCGACTTCAACCCGTACAGGAATACCTTTCTTCACCCACTGCCAGGATTTCTCCCCGCCGCGCAGGTCTCGCTTATCGACATGAACGACAACTGGGCTTCCGGCAAAGCTGAGTTTGCGAAGTTCTGTGGCAAGCTGCTCCACGTAGGCAAGCACTGACTCCTCGTGTTCGGCTTTGGGAATGACCGGCAGGAGAACGATATGTTTGGGGGCGGCACGAGGCGGAACCCGTAGCCCATCGTCATCCCCGTGACACATAATCATGCCACCGATTAAGCGAGTCGAGACACCCCAGGATGTAGTGTGGGCGTGCTGTAGTTCACCGTCGCTACCGAGGAATTTGATATTGGAAGCTTCGGCAAAGTTCTGACCCAGGTAATGAGAGGTTCCCGCCTGTAGGGCTTTACCGTCCTGCATCATTGCTTCAAGCGTCGTAGTGCTTACTGCACCGGGAAAGCGCTCACTTTCAGTCTTCTCGCCGATGATAACCGGCATTGCGAGGATGTCCTCCATGAGTTGCCGGTACATCTCAACCGCTACATCAACTTCCTTGCGTGCATCTTCTTCATCCACATGCACGGTGTGCCCTTCCTGCCAGAGAAACTCAGCAGTTCTGAGAAATACCCGCGGGCGCATCTCCCAGCGAACCACATTGGCCCACTGGTTAATGAGCAGAGGAAGATCGCGATAGCTCTGTACCCATTTGGAGAACAACTCTCCGATAATGGTTTCTGAAGTAGGACGAACGATCAAAGGCTCTTCAAGCTCTCCGGAGGGGATGAGCTTTCCGTCTTTCTCCTGCAGCCGATGGTGGGTTACTACTGCGCACTCCTTTGCAAAGCCGTCGACGTGTGCTGCTTCTTTTTCGAGAAAACTAAGGGGAATGAAGAGCGGAAAATACGCATTGTCATGTCCCGTCGCTTTAATGCGATCATCGAGTTCGCGTTGTATGCGCTCCCAGATACCATAGCCCCAGGGTTTGATGACCATGCAGCCGCGCACCGGTGAGTTTTCAGCCATGTCGGCGGCCTTAACCACCTGCTGATACCACTCCGGGTAATCCTGTTCTCGAGTAGGGGTGATCGCGGTTCTTTCTTTTTTGCTCATTGCTTCTCGTAGTGATGTAGTGCAGACGGACGTACTCTTAGGAATTCGCTACCTGTGCATCAGCAGGAGTCGATGCTGCCGTATGTCCGCAGCCTGCCGGAGCAGTGATTTCCACGGTTTCAGACTTAAACTCCATTCCAAGGCGACGCATCAGCGCATGATCCTTGTCCTCGCCAGGATTTGGCGTGGTGAGGAGTTTTTCTCCTGCGAAAATCGAATTTGCACCGGCGACAAAACAAAGCGCCTGCATCTCATCACTCATCTCAGTGCGTCCCGCGCTGAGGCGAACATACGACGTTGGCATTACAATTCTTGCGGTGGCAATGATGCGGACGAACTCAATTGGATCGACCTCTTCGGTCTCATTAAGCGGGGTGCCTTCAACTCGAACCAGCATGTTAATAGGCACGCTCTCAGGATGAGGGTCCTGCTTTGATAACTCCTGCAAAAGTCCAAGGCGGTCATCAATCTGCTCACCCATGCCGACAATACCACCGCAGCATACGGTGATGCCTGCCTTTCGCACGTTCTTGAGGGTATCAAGACGATCCTGATAGGTGCGCGTGGAGATAATTTCTCCGTAGTATTCGGGAGAAGTATCGAGGTTGTGGTTGTAGGCGTGGCAGCCGGCTTCCTTCAAACGAACAGCCTGCGACTCATTGAGCATTCCCAGGGTGCAACATACTTCCATACCGAGAGAGTGAACTCCTTCGACCAGATCGATTACGGCATCAAACTCGGCACCGTCGCGAATCTCACGCCAGGCAGCTCCCATGCAAAAGCGCGTGGAGCCATTATCCTTGGCTTCCTGTGCCTGCTTCATGACGTAGTCTTTTGGCAGAACCTTATGTCGATCCACGCCGGTATCGTAATGGGCACTCTGGGGGCAGTACGAGCAGTTCTCCGGACATCCCCCCGTTTTTACCGAGAGAAGCGTTGAGCGCTGAACGACGGTGGGCGAGAAGTTTTCGCGATGGGCGAGCTGCGCCTGGAAGAGGAGCTCCGGGAAGGGCTGATCGTATACTGCGCGAATCTCTTCCAAGGTCCAATCATGTCGTATCATTGGTGAAAATCCTGAATTCTGGTTTGGAGCGCTCTCTTTACTCAGGACCGTGAACACAGATCAAGCGGAGCAGGAGCACAAAACGAAGCTAGTAATTACCGCATAGAGCCTCATAGTTAAAGAGTGAGGTATTTTGTCCGCTTTTTTGCGTATTTATTCTTAGAATAGCTGCCGATGCTTCTCAGGTTTGCTGACCGCTAGTTGCGGTTATTGCTCGTGCCGCGCTGAACTGACTTCGTAGCCCCCTCATTTTGCGAGAAGTCTTCGGGCGGCGACGCTGAGCAGATAGAGCAAACCCAGGATCAGCAGGGCGGGAATTGCGATACTAAGGTCATTGTTTTCTACCGCCGCCAGAACTTTCTCTTCGAAGTAGACGATCGCCAGAATGGTTGGCGTCACACCGAGGGCGTTGCCGAGCAGAAAATCAATAATACGCATCTGCGTGGCACCCAGGCCGACATTGACCACAACAAAAGGCGCAACCGGGGCATTTCTAAGAGCAGCGACCCACCATATGCCCTTGTCCTGCATGGTGCTCTGCAGGGCTGATTTGAAGCTCTCGACTTTTTCGCCGTTAAAGCCCGGCAGAGGAATTTTCTGGATGAAATCAAGACCGAAGTAGCGACCAATCAAAAAGCTCAGCGCTCCGCTGCAGGAGATGCCGGCAAAGGCGTAGAGACTTCCCGTAAGAGCACCGAATACGTGAATGCTAAGAATGAAGAGCAGTACCGTCGGAAAGAAGCTGAAGGCCCCGGCGAGGTAAATCCCAAGAATGAGCGGTGGTGTGAAAGGGCTGGTCTGCGCCCACTGTATCCAGTTTTCTATCATCGCTTCGATTGTGATTATCCTCTCAGGACTCTAGCGTTTCCGGACCGCAGTACAGGTCGAAAATATATACATGGTAAGCCTGCAAAAACATTGCAAGTTTTTCTTCTTGGGGGCCTGCACTTACCACGCATTGCTTTTTAGCACACATGATACGAATTGCCCTGCACAAGTAGTGTATAGGCTCTTCCTGTTCGAAGAGGTTGGCACTGGTAGGTTTCTTGCGGTTTTGTTTCTTTTGCGGTCCTCCGTTCCAATTCTCCGACATGCGCCATTTGTTCATTCACTCTCTGCCATGAGTAGTCGTTGTCTAGTGCAGTGTTCCTCAGACGTGCGAAGCAGGTCTGAGGTCAACGCTGGCTGCCAGGGTTTTTTAAGAGGTTAAGGAATCACGTTTGGCATGTACTTGCCGGTTTAGTGATGTTCCGAAGAAAGGTTTGTGAACTCTATTGTTAATGGAGTCTTATTAGATACAGAAGTTTACGTCATTACTTCTCAATCGTTGCTTGATTGTTTCGCTATCATATCTGTTTGCGTGCTCTGACACGTATCAACTCGCGCGTACGTACTGTTGTATGAGTAAGTAGGCTCGAGACCTTGTTTTTGTATGTTTTTGTTTCGTAGGTCACACCATTGAGGGTGTAGGTCCTACCGCGCTCTAGATTGTTTGCTTTGAGCAATCTGGAGCGCGGTATCCTCGCCACAACTCAGTGAGGTGCTTATGGAAAAGCAAAACGACCAACATTCAGAACGTGAAATTTCAGAAGAAAAGCAATTAGAAAAACTCGTAGAAGAATCAGATTTTTTTACGTGTCTTTTCAATGAAATTTTGCTTCCGATTAGAGAACATGTCTCAGTTTTTGAAGCATATAGAAGACTCAAGAAAATTTGTGATACTTCCCATGGAGTATCGCAACCGTATTTTCTCGACTTTAAAATTGTTAAAAAACCGAGCGGAAATAAATTATGGAATATTGAACTTTGTTTTCGGGCAAAGGAACGATCCCATGTTTATTCCGAATCAAATATCCCTTTGCGTGAAACGAGGGAGATTCCACCACGTGGATATCTTTCCTGTCATCGCCGAGGAACCTTCATTACCTACGCATTGTGGGTTAATGGAAAAGAACGCTGGTTCGATTCGTTCGAGCTGGCATGTGCATTACTTGAAAAGGTAGTGCACGCCGATAACATTGACGAATTACTTTTGACCATCTAACCGAGACTACCGTGCCTACGGGGGCGATAGGGTTGGAGGGTGATTGCATGCCGGCGTTACCGCTCCCATTTCCACATCACTACGTATATGAGCGTCACGAACGCACTTATTTTGAGTCAATTCCGAATGAAATACAGATCCTAAAGAAGCGAGGCGCGAACAAGACTCGCAGGATCGAGCAGTAGACAACGACACAGCAGAGAGCAATCGTCAGCAGAGCCCTATTCCTCAGCTACTGAACCGACCACGAATACGCCCTGTACCGGAGCTTTGATTGCCGGTGACCTGAATACCGCGGCGGTGTTATGTGAGTTTTTTTCTCTCTTTCATTTCCTCGATACTAGATACTCTGCGTGCGGGGACTCCCACCCAAATCTCGTTATCAGGTATTTCGCCTTTAACTACAGCCCCAGCTCCAATAATTGAATTTTCGCCGATGGTAGTATCGGGAAGTAGTATCGCACGTGCTCCGATAAATGCGTTTGCTTTTATCGTGACCCTTCCGAAAGTCGTTTCTCCAACTATTTTCTTCATACTGGCATCGTGACATAGCACGGTGACAGAAGGCCCAAAGGTAACATCGTCCTCAATTGTAATGAGCTCACAATGCGCAGGATCCAGGAAGAATCCGTCGTTGAGATAAACATTTTCTCCTAAGCTCATGCCGCGAGCCTTAAGTTTTGCAAGATAACGACGAGATCTATAGTCACGAAGCGCTGACATTATCATAAATAAAAGCTTCATCATGAGGTTTACAAAATGTTGCAGGTACTTAATCGCTAAGCCAAGTCTGAATTACAGGTCTACATCACATTGTCCATCCCCCATTTTAGTGCCACTTCAAAGCTAACAGTTTAAGTATCTGTTCTTGTTGAGCTGCTATTCAGTGTTCCCTCGGGGGATGCTCCCGAGAGCGCTGTGGGGTCGCAGTTCGTTGTAAAGTCCTTGCCACTCACTGGTCAGCTTCTCAGCATGACTTAGCGAGAAGAACCACTGATGGTTCAGACACTCTGCTTGCATCCTACCATTAAATGATTCAATCAGTGCATTTTGAGTTGGTTTCTCCTGGTTCAATAAAAGACACACTTGAATCCTGTTGCGAAACGCCCATCGAAGAAACATAAGGTGCGAATCTCGAGCGACTACTTTTCAGTTTGTGTTTTGTTCAGGTGCCGTACTTGAGCTTAGCCCAAATGAGATACATGTCTGAAGAAAGTTCTTGCCGATAGTTAGACGTAAGACCGTCGAGTAAACGGTGATGCAGGCGATTATGGTGCAGAGAAAAGACCAGTGGTCATCCCAGTCGGAGAACAAGAATAGATTGAGCGAAAGACCTGCTCCGGTCATAACCAAAGTAGCAAAGAGAGGTTTCCAGATAGCCCAGAGAAATAGTTTGGTTCCTATATTCATGCATTTACGTAGGAAGAAAATATCCATGGCTATGCGTAGGGGCTGAAACACGAACCAGCTTGCATAGACCCCACTTATGCCGAAGGTAGTGCCAAGGGCAACAACGAGTATAGGAAAAAGGATTGCAGACAACAGTCCCGTGTAAAAAGCGTAACGACTCAACCCGAGAGACAAAAGCAGAGGCGAAACGTTTACGCCAGTAATTCGAATGATACTTGACAACGACATGATAAGCAGAGGGAGTTCAAGTCCCTTCCATGAGGGGCCAAGCACGAGTGGAACAAGATCGTGTGAGATAATCCCGATTCCAGCGACGCAGGGATATAAAACGGCATTAGTTCCCTGCAGTGTATTCAAAAACGCGACTTTCAACTCTTCGGTATTGTCTCGAAGTTTGGCGTAGTAGGGTTGAAGGACAGGTCGAGATACCTGGTTTATCTTCGCAGCTGGTAAATCGACGAGATAATACGCCATGGAATAGAGCCCCAGTATCTCAGGGCCAAACATGCGTCCCACAAATAGATTGTCCGAGCTGCTATAGAGAGTCCAGAGAAGTGAGGCACCAGCCGACGGCAGACCGAACTTTAGTGCGTCTCTTGACAATTTCTTATCGATTCTAAAGCGCAGCTTGATTGCCGAAAGTTTGACCCAGCTAAGGCTTCGAACCACTTCGGCGCAAAAATAACCGATGACCAAAGCCCAAAAGCCAAAACCGAGGTAGGCAAAAACAAGCTGTATAAAGCCTCTGGAGATGGCAATAGCCAACTGAACAAGAGCTATTTCCCTGAAGCGAAGTTCTCGTTTTAGTTTGCCTTCGCCCGCAGCTCCTAATCCGCGAAAGAGGAAAGTAATCCCCACAAAAACCAGAGGAATAAAAAGTTCTTCCGAACGGTAGAATCGTGCGGCCAGGGGAGCAATGCAGAAGAGCAAGATACAGGCCAGCATACCCAACAAGATACCATGTGTTAGAGCGGCTTCTTCATCTCCAGTGGTAAGGCCTCTTTTTTGGATAAACCAGGAGGCAAGATCGAAAGAGGCCACAATTGCAAAATATGGCGATAAGCTCTCAATTAAAGCCATAAGGCCATAGTCTTCAGGCAGCAGTAGCCGGATGGTCGCAAGCGTAAGGCCCCAGGTGATAAGTTGCTGAACACCATTTGAGAGCGCAAGCGCAAGGATCCCTTTTTTAGCACTCTCTTCGTTACTTAATGTTTCAGCATTCATCTGCGCTTCCTATTGCGCGGGAGCTCTCTTCGCTCATAAGTTGTATCTCCGGATATTCTGTATGGCTTAAGTCTCAATGGTTTGAAATCCAAACAGGTGGTGTGAGTGAAAAATACCGCGATTACATGTCTTGATCTAGGATGACTTCTGGTTTTTTTTGATGAATCACATCTTTAATGTTGCGCCTCAATTGACGAATCGTTTCGATCCTGCTCTTTAGTTTGAAATCCGCATTGGCAGATACTCATGTTTAGAGCAAAACATTTAGAAGAACGTTAAGCGCGAACTAACCACAGATACCTAAGCCTAAAAACCACGGTAGCACATACTCACTTCCACCCTCAGGCATCAATTAGGATTTACTCTCGTTGAACTTCCTGTCAGGGCTCCGTTATATCTTAGACTAGTCGGGACATTAGCGCTCCTATTGTCGCAGGCATTAGGATACACCCGGGATCTGGGAAACGGCCCCAGGCCCGGATGTTGTAATGCCTGCCGCGGTGCTAGATAAGATTCAGCGCCTAACAGTTAGTGGCAAATTGATGGCGTAGTGGCAAATTAATGGCGCTGAAAGCTTTTAGGCTGCGTGAGGCTAACTTTTTGTATATTTGTAATAATCATCTCAAAAATGGATCACTCGATTTTTTATGCTTTGTTCGCGCAATTGAATGAAAGAGTGATTTACGAAAGTTGCAGGAACTTTAGTTTGTGGCTCGTCACGTTTTTCACTCAATTTACGCTTCCTAATTGGAGGATTCGCCACCAATGATCGTCTTAGGTTTGCTCAAGATCGATGATAGTGTCCCTGAAGAAATGTTCGAGGCTCCGCTAGTCAAACAAGATCCATCTCTCTCAACTGTGTCTGGTATGGAGTGCTTTATGGTGCAGCACTCCCCATCCGTCCACTCACCGTATCGTGTCGACACCTACGAGGATCCCGCCAGTGGATCACAGTGTTTGTTTGCTGGATACTTGTATGAAGCAAATTCCCTGTGTTTGGCAGAATCGATACTGGAGGATTACTATACAAAGGGCCCATCCACCGCTTTTTGCCACAACGGTTCGTATCTCATAGTCTTATCTGACCGAACCAAGGGGACTGTTTGCATAGCGACGGACAAGTGGGGTGTTTTCCCGGTTTTTTACGCTGCCGATGCTACCAGAGTCGCCTTTTCAACCAGACCCAAAGATTTACTGGAGCAAATTGACCTTACCCCTAACGAGCAGGCAATTCGGGAGTACCTTGCAATAGGAAACACGTTGAAGGGTAAAACGCTTTATCAAAATCTGAACAGGGTTGATGCAGGATGCTTCGTCCGTTTTAACGCTGATGGTAATGGTCCCGAATCAATTCCCTATTTTAATTATTCAACCTTTGAGGTTGAGACATTTAATAGTCCATCTGCGCGCGAGTTGGCGATCTCGATAGAGATCTTCGCTGAGGTAATGAGTGGCCTAATGCAGCAACTCGAGGGTCGGCCTGTCTGTATGACCAGCGCGGGGCTGGATTCGCGACGCATTCTGTTTGAAATGCTACGTACTAACAGCAATCCTTTCGTGTATACTGTTGAGACCCCTCAAAAGAGTTTTCTGACCCCTACCTCTATTGATCGAGCGGTTGTTGAGAGGATGTTGCGGGATCGAGACGCGACCTTCCAGGCTTTTGCGTTTCCGAGTCTGGCGGAGTTACCGGCGAGGTATGAACGCCTGGAAATGGAGTTTTTTGGACTACTCGACGAGCATGAGTGGGCATATGCACTTGTTGACGGTATTCCTAACGACCGTGGTGTTAATTTCGATGGGATTGCCGGAGATACTTTTTTTACCAATCCGTTTTATCGCTGGAGCGACGAGATAGCTCGATTACACTATGCACCCGAACTTCAGGCTTCATGTATCGCTAACAACTCACTGGACAAATATATCCGGTCTAAAGATAGCGAGCGGACTACGCAAGACATCTGCCATGAACTGACCTCGGTTTTACAGAGACTTCCGGCCGACTTAAATAGATTATCGCTCTTTGGTATGCTCTCGCGGACCAAGAATGTGGTATCTCTTCTTCCTATGGTTATCCTATCTCCAACCGTGGATTCGGTTTTCCCATTTCTGGATGATCGTCTCGTGAAGCACTCCTTGAGTCTTGACCCATGCCAGAAGCGAAAGGTTCGCTTTCAGCGATTAATTTGCGACCAGATGTTACCAGAACTCAATACTCTTCCTGACTCTCATCAAGCGCCCGCTAAAATAGATGTTGCTTATTGCCAGCCGATGCCGAATCGATGGCGGGAGGACTGGGGACCGGAAAATACCTACTCCGCCCAGGCGGAATTAGCTAAGGCCCTTGCATACATAAATCTCCTTGGTTTTGGACATCTGCGGAGCCGCGTTCTCAGTGCGAAGGGTAGGCTCGTCTTAGGAGTCGCAAAAATACTTAGCCTCACCGGCGGAGGTAGAAAGGTCATGATGCGGATGGTCTCGCGCTTTTGGGCTGTTCCCCGTTTGGTGAGAGCCGTTCTCGTTCTGGAAAAGTCAAAAACCTATGTCCAACAGACGCCTGAGTGATTTTAGACGTAGCGATGGCTACCGCCAGTAGGGCTGTATTCGGCACTCTAAAGAAACAACACTCAACTACACTTTCAGTTAAGACGCTTAGGGTGCTAACCAACCCTTGTTTTGGCAACTCGGATTCATTGGAGCAAAGAATGGATCCAGCTGAGGATCTGCTTCCACCGAGTCGGTATCGTAGCCAAGCCCCTGCCAGCCGCTTAAACTGTAGTAGTTTCCGAGAGAGCCGTACGTGCCGCCATTTCTCGAAAACAAATTGAACTGAGGGCTGGGCAAGCCTGAATTTCGGTAGCAATTGTTAGAGAATGTAAGTTTACCTCCGTTCACTACATCGTCGTACAAAGCATCGCTACCGTAGACATGGATGTTGAGCATTCCGTAGGTCACTTGATAGAGTGAGCTTTCGTCAATAACAATATTATCGCGGTAAGTGAAGGACCCAATAGGTCCCCAAGCGAGTGTCGGGTTGTAAACTAATGCTTTAGTATTCACGATAGTGTTGTTTTCGACAATATTGTTGTAGTTATGGGTGGGGCCGCCAAAATCCGCTAACTTTATTGGATCGCTATTTAGAATCAGATTGTGGTGAATGTGACTGCCAAAGGAGCCGGAGCCGATAGCGTTAAATTTACAGTTCCAAAGTATATTGTGATCGAATTCAAAGCTTTGATCCGGGACTGAGATGTCGGCACTGTGCTTGTACGTCACACAGCCGCCGGTTTTGTCCGAGCTTATCGCTTGGCTCTGGAAGATTATGTTGTGGTGGATGCGATTGTTGGCACCTCCAAACAGAACCATATTGCGGCTGTTTTCGGTGGCGACACCGCCGGTGTCAGCGTTCGTTCGGTCGTAGTTGTCATGAAGGCGAGAATGGTGGACGCTGACGTTGACACCACTCTTGATCGCGATTCCCGAAATGTTGTTGTTGTCGGTTCCGTCAACGTCATGAACCCAAAGGTTTCTCAGTTCTATGTTTTCCACCTCGATGAGAGAGACGCCCGCACCACCCGCACCAAAAACTTCAAATCCCTCGAAGACGATATTCTTTGTTTGTAATAAAAAGACTGGCGACCCAGACTCCTCGCGGCTTAGCACCACGTGTGCACCGGGATAGTTTTTAATTTGTATCGGGTGTGCAGTAGAGCCGTTAACTCCGCGCAAGAAAAAACCGTAACGCTGAGTTGAGGTGTAGTTGTAAGAGTCGTTGTACGTTCCGGGCATAAAATAGACAACATCTCCAGGTGTGAGCGTTGTTTTTCGTGGAGGCTGATCGCCGCTCCCTGCAACAGTGTTGATGTTGTGAAAGGTGCGCCAGGGAGAGTTGAAGGAGCCGTCGTTTGTATCTGAACCAGTGAATCGAGATATGTAGTAGCAGGCTCCGTCACCGCTGGCCTCGCAAAGTGGTGTACACGAGCAATCAGAAAATGCTCCCGATTCCAAGCACGTTTTCGTGCCCTGTCCGCATCCAGCTGAGCAGGCTACAGAAATGCCGGGATACACGTTGCGGTCGGCGTCGTTACAGTCATTTGAGGTGAAGCCATCACGGTCTTGATCTGGTCCAGGGCAGAGGAGATCTGATCCGTTACAGTCCTGGTCAATCCCATCACCGCAGATCTCAGTGATGGGCTGACATCCACCAGCTGCCAGGTCGAGTACTACAGGTTGTTCGGGAGTCTGGGACTGAGCAAACGCGAGGTCGGGGCTTGCATATGCGGTAGCGAGTAAACAAAGTGATACAAATGGAATTAGTTTTTGGGAAACGTGCTGCATTGTAGATATCTAGTTATTATGACGAGTAAACCGGACGATGATTGACCAATATAGCGTCAGCCCTCGCAGAGCGAAAAACAGTGACAACCTAATGTGGTTAACTGGGCCGCTATTAGTAACAATCGGTCGATTCCAGCACTTCCTAAATACGCGAGTCCGCTCCCTTCTCGTTGTGCTAGAAAGTAAAGCGGGTCATTTTCTTCAGGAAATGCAAGCACTTAATGCATTTCGATATTGCGATCCGCTTTAGCGGGCTCGTAGTGACCTGAGAAACACTGCATCATACGTGTCAGCTACTCATCGCATATCTCGTCCCTCGAGCAGCCGTTCAACCACCGATGGATCGGCTAGAGTAGAGGTGTCGCCAAGGTTTGAAGTGTCCCCCTCAGCGATTTTTCTCAAAATCCTTCTCATAATTTTCCCGGAACGCGTCTTGGGAAGCGCCGGGGAGAAGTGAATGCGATCGGGTTTTGCAATGGGGCTTATTTCTTTGCGCACATGAGCAATGAGTTCCGCCGCCAGGTCGTTGCTTCCCTCAAGATTACCCTGCAGGGTGACATAGCAGTAAATTCCCTGCCCCTTTGTCTCATGCGGAAAACCCACAACGGCAGCCTCGGCTACACTTTCATGCGAAACCAGGGCGCTTTCAATTTCAGCCGTGGCGAAGCGATGAGCGCTTACATTGATTACGTCATCGATCCTTCCAAGCAGCCAGTGATAGCCATCTTCGTCTCTGCGGCAGCCATCCCCGGTGAAATACTTGCCCTCAAAACGGGAGAAGTACACCTGCTTGATAAGCTCCCCTTTCTCGTCGCCATACACGCCGCGAATCATTCCCGGCCATGGCTTAGCGATGCACAGGCATCCGCCTTCATTGTCCGCGGCAGGGCTGCCATCGTTCTTTAGAATCTCGGGCACGATACCGAAAAATGGTTTTCCCGCCGCGCCGGGTTTCGCTGGAAGTGCTCCAGGGAGCGTAGTGAGCATCACCCCTCCGGTTTCAGTTTGCCACCAGGTATCGACAATCGGGCATTGCTCCTTACCGATTACCTTGTGGTACCACATCCAGGCTTCAGGGTTGATGGGTTCACCTACGGTACCGAGGAGCCGTAAGCTTGAGAGATCGCAGCCATTGGGCCAGGAATCACCAAGTCGCATAAGGGCGCGAAGAGCGGTGGGCGCCGTGTAGAAAATGCTTATCTTATGTTCCTCGACAATCTTCCAGAAGCGATTTGGTTCCGGATACGTCGGAACCCCTTCAAACATGACGTTTGTCACACCGTTTGAGAGCGGTCCGTAAACCAGGTACGAATGACCGGTAATCCAGCCGACATCGGCAGTGCACCAGAAAATATCATCGTCCTGCATGTCAAAGACGTATTTACAGGTCATATGGGCGTACAGAAGATAGCCGCCGCTGGTATGCAGCACGCCTTTGGGCTTTCCGGTACTGCCGCTGGTATACAGGGTAAACAGAGGGTGCTCTGCGTCGACCGGCTCGGGAGGGCACTCGGCACTGATGTCATAGGCTTGCGCCTCTTCGCTCCACCAGAGATCCCTGCCGTCCTTCATAGAGACCGCATCTTCCCCGCGCTTGAATACGAATACTTTCTTCACCGAAGGGCAGTCTTTGAGGGCGCTATCAACTTTGTCTTTGAGCTTATCAACTTTTCCGGCATGAACACCCGAGTCCGCAGTTACTACCGCATCAGCCTGTCCGTCCTGAATGCGACTCTTTAGCGCATCTGCGCTAAAGGCAGAGAACACCACGGAATGGATAGCGCCGATTCGTGCCAGTGCGAGACAGGCAATCGGAAGCTGGGGGATCATCGGCATGTACACGGTGACCAGGTCGCCCTTTTTTACCCCGTGTTTCTTCAGGACGTTTGCAAAGATGCAAACTTCTTTGTGTAATTCCTTGTAGGTAAGCGTTCGGCTATTCAGGGGATCTTCTGCCTGCCAGATGAGCGCGGCTTTGTCTCCGCGCTTCTCAAGGTGGCGATCCAGGCAGTTGTAGGAGACATTGAGGCTCGCCCCTTTAAACCAGGTGACATAGGGATCGCTGCTTTTTCCGAGTCGAGAAGGATCGTAGTCCAGAACGGTATCCCATGGCGTAATCCATGAGATTTCTTTCTCAGCCTGCTCAGCCCAAAAGGCGGTCGGCTCGTCTATGGACTGTTGATAGAGTTCTTTATACTGCTGTTCTGATTTTACGCGCGCTTTGCGACTGCTTTCATCACTGGGTGGGAAAACGCGATTCTCTTTGAGCAGTGATGAGATTTCTTCAGACATGATCCCTTCTCCATTGTGCGATTGCGTCACTTGCGATTACGTCGAAACAGAACAAAAGGTGACTTCTGTAGCGGAAGCATCTCGCCTTGCCTGAAGCACCGCGCAGACGAAGGCTGAGACGAAACAAATACCGCGGATTACCGTCTTAATCCAGAGGTAAGTGAGATCCGGTGTTGAGGTGCGGGCCGAAAGAGATCCCAGAAGCACAATAAGCTTCGCTATTCTCGCTAAGAAAAGTCGTTTATATTAAGATGACTTTAGCCCTGCGGCATAGCCTGCTACTATCCGCTCCCGATGTATTAAAGCGATCGAAGTACGCTCCGAATGAAAAGTATACGAATTGCCACCGCAGCATTAAACCAGACGCCCCTTGCCTGGGAGTCAAACTTAGAGAATTGCATCTCAGCGATAGCCGGTGCCCGTGAGCAGGGCGCGCAGCTTGTTTGCTTACCGGAACTGGCACTGAGCGGCTATGGTTGTGAGGATGCCTTCTTTGCACCGGGCGTACACGAGACCTCGCTGGAAATGCTGGCCGCCCTGCGTGAGCACAGTGCAGGACTGATACTTGCGGTTGGCCTGCCCGCCCGCCTTCGTTCCTCAAATTACAATGTGGTGGCAGTTATGGCCGACGGAGAAGTGCTTGGTTTTAACGCCAAGCGCTTTCTGGCGGGTGATGGCATTCACTACGAGCCACGCTGGTTTTCTCCCTGGCCGGCGGGTATGCAGGATGAGATTACCTGGGAAGGCAAGAGTTACCCGCTGGGTGACGTGTTTTACGACTTTGGCGATTTTCGATTGGGGATGGAGATTTGTCGGGATGCCTGGATTGCACAGCGTCCGGGTGCCTCACTGGTGAGTGAGGATGTCGATATTATTTTTAACCCCAGCGCCAGCCACTTTGCCTTCGGTAAAAGTGAGATACGAAAGCGATTTGTTCTTGAGGGCTCGCGTGCCTTTGGTGCCGCGTATGTCTATAGCAACCTTCTCGGTAACGAAGCCGGGCGAGTCATCTATGATGGTGATACTCTCATTGCTTCGGCTGGGAAGCTCGTTGCGGCGGGGCCTCGCTTTTCCTATCAGGATTTTTCGCTTGTCGTAGCCGATGTTGACCTGGATGAGAACAGAATGCTGCGTCGCAATCTGCACAGTGGAAAGCCATCACCATCGCAGACAGGGCAGGGCCAGACAGGAACCGGCAGTGGCTTCAAGGGAGTTAAGAGCGAGTTTCGCCTGGGCTCCCTTGCCGCAAAGGCGGAGGCCCCGGGTATTCGTCCCAGCGCGGATGAAAGCTGGGAGAAAAGCGAGGACCTTAAGTCCCAGGAGTTTGGCAGAGCCGTAAGCCTTGGCTTGTTTGACTATCTTCGAAAGAGCCGCTCCCGGGGATTTGTCATCTCCCTCAGCGGGGGGGCTGACTCCTCCGCTACCGCCTGTCTGGTGTATGCCATGGCGGTATGGGGGATTGAAGAGCTTGGTCTCGAGAAGTTCAAGGAGAAACTAGGACACATTCCCCAGCTTCAAGAGGCTGAAGGGCTGGCTGATGCCATGGAATCCCTGCTGACCTGTGTGTATGAGGCAACAAAGAACAGCTCGGAAACTACGCACATTGCTGCGCGACAGCTCGCCGCTGCCTTGACGGCCAATTTTTTAGAATTTCAGATAGAAGAAATTGTTTCCTCGTATCGCTCACTATGTGAGTTGGGTATTGGTCGTGAACTGAACTGGCAGACGGATGATGTTCCGCTGCAGAATATTCAGGCGAGAACACGTGCGCCCCTGGTCTGGTTGATCGCAAACGTGCAGTCTTCTCTCTTACTTGCAACCAGCAATCGCTCTGAAGCAGCCGTGGGCTACACCACCATGGACGGAGACACCTGTGGTGGGTTAAGCCCGATCGGAGGCATCGATAAGGCGTTTTTACTGCACTGGCTGCACGCTGTTCAGGATGGGAAGCTCTTTGGTCTGCCGGAGATTGATGCCTTACATCTTGTCACCCAACAACGACCTACCGCAGAGCTTCGACCTGCTGAATGCAAGCAGACGGATGAAGACGATCTCATGCCGTATCCGGTGCTTGATGCCATCGAGCGACTTGCGATTGGTGAGCATCGTATGCCTGTCGATGTCTATCAGATGCTCAGGGAGAAGTTTGAGCAGTATGATGCAGAGCACCTAAAAGACTGGGTAGAGCGCTTTTTCGTGCTATGGTCACGGAATCAATGGAAACGAGAACGCTATGCGCCGAGCTTCCACCTGGATGATCAGAACCTCGACCCCAAGACCTGGTGTCGCTTCCCCATTCTCTCCGGCGGTTTCAAACGCGAACTGGCCAAACTCCGCGAAGTTTAGCGTTGAGCGTGAATTTCCGGTTCATCTACTTTTGGATGATAAAACGGAATGCGAGACTTGCTCAAAGGAAGAGTCAAGTAAGATTCGAAAGCCACAGTGACATGGGCGGTAGGAATAATTCTCGTTTCTCGAGAAACCTTTCGAAAGAGCACAATTTTTGTCGAGCTGGTTGTGAAATGAAAAATGTATTCTGGTTCCTTATCTTTCCATACCCTAGATGCGTCGATCAGATAACGACATGAATGAACTAATGATATCATGCAAACAGTCGCTGCGATACCTGCAAGCAGGCTTCGACGGAAATTCTCGTTTCATGTTAGCGTGTTGCATCGCAATCTTTCGGGGACAGCAATGGAAACAGTAAGCCCGCGATCGGCAATTTTCTACATAGCTTCGGTTCTCTGTCTCGCGATTTACGGCGGACAGGTATGTCCCTTCATTGAGGGGCTGAGTCCGATTGTTTTCCTGATTACCCTTCTCGCCTACGGTATTCTGGCGTTTGTGCTGAGGCTTTTTCTGCTCAAACGCTACGTGCTCACCGCTCCCTTTTTGCGACAGTCCAGTCTTGAACTGCGCTTCGAGCTTTTTTGCTACGTAGCTCTTGGGCTTGCCCTGACGGTACACAATTCTCTCATCTATTCTTTCCCTCTCGGCAGTGGCATCAAGCTCATGGTCGGCGTACTCACGCTGGGATTTTTCGCGGCCGTTGACCTTGGTTTGGAGCGGGAGCGTCTCATCCTCGGTCAGCGTTTGAGTCTGGGGAAATCCGCAGTGCCCGAGGGGGAGTATCGGCCGATTACCAAAAGCTTTGCAGGTTTTGCGATTGCGTCAGTTATTCTCATCACCGCCCTGGTGTTGCTCGTCATTGTGCGTGACATTGACTGGATATCAAAACAGGGACCGGAAAGCATCGATGCGGCAAAGAAAGCGGTTTCGTTGGAGCTTATTTTTATCGCGGTGGTCCTGATGGGGTTTTTAGTCAACCTCGTTCTGTCCTTCTCAAAAAATTTGAAGCTCTTCTTTCAGAATCAGGTTGAGATTCTCGACCGCGTTACCCATGGTCTTTACGATCAGTATGTTCCCGTTGCCAGCGGGAATGAATTCGGCCTTATGGCGAATCACACGAATTCCATGATCGACAAACTCGCTGAGAGCTATCGCATAAAAGACGCCCTTGGGAAGGTCGTAAGCCCCAAGATTCGCGACCGCCTGCTTGCGCGCAAGGGGGGCATACGCCTGGAGGGAGCAAAAACCGAAGTTGCGATTCTTCTATCTGATATCCGAAATTTTACCGGGCGAACCGAAGAGAACGCTCCGGAGAAAGTGGTGAAAGAATTAAATACCTATTTTTCCGAGATGGTGACCATCGTCCATGAGCACAATGGCTTTGTCGATAAGTTCATCGGAGACGGCCTGCTTGCCGTGTTCGGCATAGACGGGGAAAAAGGTGCGGCTGACTCGGCAGTACGAGCGGCCTTTGAAATGCAGGCTGCGCTGGAGCGCGTAAACGAGCAGGTTCAGCCACCAATAAATATCGGCATCGGCGTTCACTGGGGCAATGTTGTTGCGGGAACCATAGGTTCGTACGAGCGTCTTGAGTTCACCGTTGTCGGTGATACGGTGAACACTGCTGCGCGGCTGGAGTCGCTCACCAGCTCTCTCAATTGCTCAATCCTCGTTTCTCGCCAGGTCTATGAGCAGCTGGACAAGGAAGTGACCACACATCCCTGGGTGGATTTTGGTGCCCTGGAAATCAAGGGACGCAAGGAGTCGGTGCACGCCCTCGGTGTTCTCAGGGATGCCTGAGTCATAAACCCACACGCCGTTTTTTCCTTCAGACCACGAATCTGCTAGTATTCCTGCAGCAATTAAGCTGTGTTTTTTGCCTCGCTATGCCATAGTGGGGAAATTAGTAACCGTGTTTTCCTGACGTACTGACGTGCGTCTGTATGAAACACAAATGTAAGGAACGAATCATGGCAACTGCAAAAGCGCGCCATATTCTGGTGCCCTCGGAAGAGGATTGCGCGAAGCTGAAAGAAGAAATTGAGGGTGGGGCAGATTTTGCAAAAGTCGCCGCTGAACACTCTCAGTGTCCTTCGGGAAAACAGGGCGGTGACCTTGGCGAGTTTGGTCAGGGACAAATGGTCCCCGAGTTTGACGAAGTGGTGTTCTCCGGTGAAATCGGAAGCGTTCACGGTCCGGTTCAGACTCAGTTTGGCTACCACCTGATCGAGATCACCAGCCGAACAGGGTGAGCGATCTAATCTGGTATCTGCGAAGACATATGTCGCTAAGAACCGGGTGTTTTTAGCGACGTCTTCGATTTCTCTCCGGGGGCAGGATTGTCAGCGCTCCCAGCACGCTCCCTTCAAATTCGTGTCCGTGGATGAAAACAACGCTTTCTTCACAGGTAAAACGTCTCAATCTCTGGCTGCAAACGCCTTTTGTTTTTTTTCTTTGTATAGCAATCACGATTGTTTCCTCAGTCTGGCTACATTACGTGTTTTGGCCTGGCTTTGAACTGGATGAGGACTTCTACTCATCTGTTACTGACGATCCTTCATTTCCCGTTTGTCCGAACGTACGATCAAATGTTCAGGGGATAGCGTTGATCGAAGGTGCCTGTCTCCCGGGACAGGCTGTTGTTGCGGCGATGAATTTCTCTCAACCCGTCATAGCGGATGAAAAGCCGAGCGCCAAACTGAGGGGGGCCTGCTGCCCTCTACCTGAAGATGCGCTTGCCCGAGATGAGAATGGGGCTTTTATTTACTCTGAACCGAAACTGGAGGCGTGCGACCCGGGTTACGTTGCCGTGGGAGGATCTACAATAAGCGACTGTGGCTCAAAGTGCTTTATGAGCTGCGCAAAAATAAATGATGAAAAGTATTGGCTCGGGGAAGAACGACAGTCGGTGTTCTGGGTGACCGGAGATGATCCCGGTGGTTCCGGCGATGGCGGCGCAGAAATAATGTTTCTGCGGGATATTCCGCTTGCCTATCGCCACGCAGTAGGAAGTTCTGTCTACGATACGCTTTACCGCGATGTTTCTAATCCTTATGGGGAAAAGTTTAGTTACTACATTAAGGACGGCTGTGTAGGTGCACCTCTGGGCTCACTGCTGGTTAAAAAAGTTAACAGTACATGCAGCGGATTCTTTTTTCGACAGCTACTCCACAAGAGCAGTGGAAAACCGGTGCGCTTCGTCCCTCACTGCGACGCCATAGAAGGGATGTATACCAATACGCCGAAGTGCATTGTGAATGAGGCCTGGAGGTGAGTCGTGCAGGAGTTTGATTTTTTAGACTCTGGTGAAGTGTTCGACTCCCGCTACCGGATAGTCAGGCAATTGGGGCGGGGTGCGACGGGCTGTGTGGTCCATGTTGAGGATTTGGAGACAAAAGAAGGTCGAGCCCTCAAGATTCTCTTCCCCCATCTAGTTACCGAAGACTCGACCATTGAGCGCTTCAGGAATGAAGTTCGCATCCTGCGACGAATTTCTCATGAGAATGTGCTCCGCGTATTTAACTTCCACACCAGCGATACCGGTTTTCACTACATATCGATGGAGTACTTTGACGGGGGGACGCTTCGAGAGCGTTTGGAGCAGGACGGTGGCCTTCCTCAGGACGAGGTGGTTCCCGTTCTGCTTTCTATCGCACGAGGAATGTCCGCTGCGCATGCTGAGGGTATTGTTCACAGAGATCTCAAACCCGATAATATTCTTATCTCTGAGCAGGGCGACGTAAAAATAGTCGATTTTGGCCTTGCGAAAGCCCTCGATGAGAACAATAAGCTCACGGCAACCGGGGTCGGGGTAGGTACGCCCTATTATATGTCACCGGAGCAGCTACTTGGTGAACCCGCTACCGAAGCCAGTGATATCTACTCCTTTGGCATAGTCGGCTTTCACCTTCTAAACGGAGAGCCTCCGTACACCGGTGATTCACTGGTAGATCTCGCTCGTCAGCATATTGAGAGCGTCTTTCCGTATGAGAGACTACAGAAAGTCGGCTGCTCCCCCTGGCTTGCAAATCTCCTGGGGCGATGTGCTGAAAAGAAAGCATCAAAGCGCTGTGTTTCATTCGACTACGTCTGCTCCCTCTTAGAGCTCAAGTCGCAAATCGTTTCCCGTGCTCAGTTGTCGATCGTTGATAATATTGAAGTCACCCAGGATTTCTACCGGCATCTCTATAGAAATTTTTTTCGACCGCGGAAGCTCCCTTATTTTTTCATATGCTTTTTATTCATCTGGCTGTTCGAGGCACTACTGCTCATTAATGAGTTTAACTTCTTAATAACCTGGCAGGTGTTTCGACTGGAAAAGCAGATAGGAATGGAGATACCGGGACTGCGCACATTCTTCATTTACCGGGAGCGGAGTCTCGAGCAGCTTAACAAGTGCATACGGTCGGGTGAAGAGCTCTGTGTTGATATGTTGAGTGAGACAGTCGATTCACTCAATGCGCCTGATAAAAACGGCGACTATCCTTTGCTCATGGCCGCCCGCTATGGGACTCGCGACAATCTGGTGAAAGTCCTCTACAACGGCGGTGATCCTGACGTTATCGATCGGCAGACAGGAGAAACTGCAATATTCTCAGCGGTTCGAGGAGGCTCGTTCTACATGGTGCGGGACCTGAACCGGGCGGGCGCCAGTATCGCGACGATCAATTATTCCGGCGACAGCGTATTTACTGCGCTGTTTGAAGACTTCGAAAATTTTCAAATTAGTCAAGTTTACTATCCTGATGCAGGCGCAGCAGATGAAATTGACCAAAGCTTTGTGCAGCATAATGTTGATGTACTCCCGTTCCTTCTAAAAGAACTCCTTCGCTATGAGGGAGCCAGGGAGCTTGCCGACCGACGTGGTCGAAGGGTCGAGGACTTCATCGAAGCCTACATTCGAGAGCAGGGTCGCGACGAGTTTGAGTTGCGTGCGATTCTATCGAACTCTCTTGATAAAGTCCCGCTAACTAACTGGAAAGATTAGCAATCATTTCAGAAGGGGGTAGCGAGCCGATCCCCGTTCACTTTCTCGTAAAATTTGTCGATTATTTTACAATTACCCAAGACGTAAAGGTTTTTGCCTTCTCTGATGCGAAGGACCTCTTGTCGTACTCAATTCCAGTATGAAGCCGAGCAACACAGGTCAGATAGAAAAAGGACAGCTCCTCAACGGACGATACCAGATTCTCGAGAAGCTGGGCTCGGGGGCGCACTCCAGTGTGTACAAGGTAGCGGACAAGCAGATGTCCGACGAAATCGTCTGTGTAAAACTTCTCAATCATCACCTTGCTTTCTGTGAGCGCAATCAGGAGCGTTTTCGCGGGGAAGTGCGCATTCTCGAGAACATCATGCATGAGAACGTGGTACGCACCTTCGACTGCGGAACCACAGAGGCGGGGGTGCCCTTCATCGTCATGGAGTACGTGCAGGGGGGGGATCTTGGACAACATATCGAGGATTCAGGTTGCTTTTCCGCAGAGGAGGCTGTGCGAACACTTCACTCTTTGCTCAAAGCGCTCGCCCTTGTGCATGAGCACGGTATCATACATCGAGATCTCAAACCCTCGAACGTGATGCTGGATGATGATGGCGTCGTCAAGCTAATTGATTTCGGTGTGGCGAAGGAGGTCGATACGAACTTCGAGCTAACTCGAAGCGGCGACAGCGTGGGCTCCCCCTTATACATGTCACCCGAGCAACTTTGTAATAAGGAAGTCGGTGCGAGCAGCGATTTGTACGCGCTTGGTCTGATCGGCTTTGAACTTCTTGGTGGAGAGTCATTTCATACCGGAGCAAGTCCCTACGCCGTCTCAGTACAGCAAAATGGAGACTATCTGGCATCGAGACTCGCAATGCTGGCGCAGAAAGGGGTGTCTGAGAGCCTCATCAGCTTTATAGAGCGATGCTGTCAGGCAGACCCCGCGGCGCGATACTCCAGCGCAACAGAAGCGATGGGAGACCTTTACCGAAATACGTCAAATGTGAAAAAGAGAAGGCGAACTTCAATAGTACAAAGACAAAGCAAGGTTAAGTTGATTCTTTTAGGAGTCGGTCTCTTTGTTGCTTTCGCGGTCTTTGTGGGTTTCGTTATAGGAGACAACCGTGTTCAAACGTGGTTTATCGGACATGTTTTACGGGCTGAAGAATTTACTGAAAACCACCTTGGCTTTGATCTCAGCTTCATAAAAGTGCCGCTAAGATACGACAACCTTAGGTTAACCCCGGAAATTTTCGAAAAAATTGTGCGCGGAACCCCTGGTGTTACCCGAAAAAGATCAGATGAGGCATACACCCTTTTCATTCGCCATGCGTTTGGTGAAGATAAGATAATTAAACCGAGCTTCAGAACATCCGACGGAAGAAGCCCGCTCTTCTATATGTTGCAACAAGGGCGTGCGCGATTTGTCGAAGCGTTTGTTAAGGACGATGTTCCCATTTGCGGAATGGAGAAATTGCTGGATGTTCCGGTGTATGACTGCGAATCAGATCGTGGCATAAAATCAGGAGAACTCACGCTGCTGCAAATAGCAGCGTATTACAATAACTCCGCCTTTGTTACCCTGTTTTCTGAAGGTTTAAAGGAATGCGGTATTGATTGGATTAATCATCGCACATCGGTGTGCGGGGTGTCAGCGCTTGGCTTTTACATTATTAGTAGTGGAAATGAATCGGGGCTTAGAAAAGCTCTGGCCCTCGTAGACCCGAGAGAGTTACAGACTGAAATAGGAAAGGGAGAGCATAGAAGCACCTTGCTCCACCATGCCGTTGTAAATGGAAATGTGTTTGCTCTTGAACCATTGATTGAGCATTTTCCTCATCTTGTAAATGCTCAGGATGCCAACGGAGATACTCCTCTGCATCGGGCTGACATGACTGGAAACCAGTTGTTCTTCGAACGGCTTTTGATATTCGGTGCGGACCCTCGAATAAAGAATAACGAGGGCGTGGAAACGTCCGCGTTTGCGGCGCTGATTATTGCCAACAAACTCTGGACCGAGCATGCCGGGCAATGGATAAAGCTTGAATAAGCGCAGGCCTAATACTCAATACTCTTGTATTCAATCTTAAGTACTTCGATCTCTTTTTCCCCGGCGGGAATGCGATAGGTTACAAAGTCCCCGACACGAGATTTAAAAAGAGCCCGCGCGATGGGAGATGTCCACGATATTCGGCCCTGCTCCGGATTTGACTCATCTGCGCCAACGATAGCCCAGGTCTTCGTCTCACCTTCTTCGGTCTCAATGGTAACCGTTGCGCCGAAGAGTACTCGATCGGATTGTACCTCAGCGGGATCTACCACCTCGGCGATATCAACGCGTTTGCTCAGGAAGCGTAGCCGGCGATCGATTTCGCGCAGGCGTTTCTTCCCGTAGATGTAGTCGCCGTTTTCTGAGCGATCCCCATTCCCCGCTGCCCAGTGAACGACCTCGACGATCTTTGGACGCTCTTCATACTTGAGCTGTCGATACTCCTCGCGCAATCGCGCAAGACCTGTCGGCGTTATGTAGTTTTTGTCACTCATTCCTGTCGCTTTTTTTCGCGCCTGCTATCAGTGGATGTTCTTACGTCTTAGCACGGCTTCGCGGAGAACTTCTCCTCGGTAATCCGACTCCGTCCATATTCCGCAGCGGTAAAGGTAGTGAAAACAAACACTTATCGGCGCTCGGATTTTCCCCTAGTTTTGTGCTAGATTTGGGTGTTTCCTCGGCGCTCCCGCTGAGGCGCTCTTTCCCACGGCATATTTCTGGTTAGACGAAGCAGCTTTTCGATCGTCGTTGACAGTTTTTCCTGGCCCTCAATTCTTCTGCGGGCCTCGGAGACGCCACGACGATCGGAAAGTGAGTGTAACAAAAAAGGAAAAACAACAATATTCTCAAACCGGGCAAAGCCCAGGGGAAAGCAACATGAAAGGTTTTGACGTAAACCCGGTGGTTGATGGAGACGTACTCTTTGTCGCATCCGGCGGACGTTGTCCAGGTAAACAGAGAATCCTGGAGGCAATCTACGCGCGTGTCAGCGCCGTTTCGGCGAAGACCGGAAAGCCAATCCGACTCTGGACCACCAGGGGAGGAATGTCTCTGCTCCACGAGGGAGATGCTTCGTGCATGACGCTCGTGACTGAGGCAAACATCAAAGTCAGCTCGCCGGCTGACGCACCCATTTGCAGTTTCGGAACCTCCGGCCCCAGTGGCCGAAAAGAGGAGTGGATTCCCATCGTTCATCTGCTGCTGAGTCGTGGCATTCGCTACTTCATTCAATGGGGGGGTGATTACAGCACGGCGTCGACGCTTGGCCTCATCGAGGCCATCGAAGAGGTCGTCGCCGGTGGTGGGGAGCGGCTCTACTTCTGCTGTCTGCTGAAGTCGGTGGACAATGATGTCAGTGGTCTCAAGGACTACCATCAGACCATCGGCTTCTCCAGTGCGGTTGCCACCATGGCGCAGAACTTTCGTCGTCTGGCATTTGACGCTCAGGACAGCGAGAGCTATCTGCAGATGCGATTCGTGCAGGGTAACCAGGTCGGACACCTCTGTTCGGAGGCTGCGCGACTTGCCGGTGTGCCGATGTACCTCATCCCGGAATTCTTCCGCGGAGGGCAGCAGGTCACTCGAAGCTTCCTGCGGGACATCATCCTTGGAAGCTGGCTGAAGGGCGCGATCGCTTCGACTCCTCGCTACCACAGTTTCATTCCCATCGCCGAAGGCATGATTAATGTGCTCGACGGTGACGATTGGGAAGGTCTCAAAGAGGCGCGGGATGCTGCTGCGGCCAAGTCCTCGGTGGCAACGGAGGGAGCAAAAGCGAAGGACTTCTCTTTCGATCATCAGCTGTATGAAGCGATCGAGGAGGCATTCGCGGCTCTTAACCTGAGAAATCATCGGAAGATCAAGGTTCGCATGACCGCCGCCGACAATATCGCTCGTGGCTCAAACACGAACGAGATTGATCAGAACCTCGCCCAGCTTCATTCCGGCGTCGCCGTTGACTCCGTTTTGAGTGGGGGTAGTGGTCTGATGGTCGTTGGTACCGGACTCCGAGCCGAGGCACTGAACATCGCCGATGTTCTTCCCGGCGGACTCGAGGACATCGTACCTCGACCGGTGAACGTCGAAGATCGTGGTGTTCAGCAGCACTGGGCGCAGTATTCCGCCTACCGACTGCTCCGTCAGGATCTCACCGGCAGCTCGCTTTCGCGAATGGCGAAGGTCATCGGCTGCAGTGAGGAGGCATTCGTTGTGCGCTTTCAGCCCGTTGCGGACTGGGGCGATCAGTTTTCGTGATTCTTGTTCAAAGAGCGCCCTGAAGGAGTGCTCTTAAGGCGCGAAATATGAGGTTTGCACGAAGGTAGCTTACACTCATATTTCCGCCACAGTTTCAAATAGAGCGCGGCTTCCGTGTGACGCTTCAAAAAGTGCTCTCTAAAAGTAGTGCCCTCTAAAAATAAGGATAGCTGGTAAGCAGATGGTTTTGCACATAATCGGCAACCGCATCTTCCAGAGAGCGAAAGGTGACCGGGCAGCCGGCATCCTTCAGTTTCTTCATCTCAGCCTGGGTGAAATACTGATACTTGCCCTGGAGATGGGCCGGCATCTCGATGTACTCGATGTTTTCCGCTTTACCCAGGGCTGAAAATACTGCTCTTCCAAGGTCATTCCAGCTTCTTGCCTGTCCGGTGCCCAGGTTGAATAAACCATTAACAGTGGGTGTTTGCAGCATCCACCAGAGAACATCCACACAATCCTTTACGTAGACGAAGTCTCGCTTCTGGTCGCCATCGCTGAACTCGCTGCGGTATGACTTAAACAGCTTCAGAGAGCCTTTCTCCTGAATCTGTTCAAAGGCCTTGTGGACGACACTCCGCATGTCGTCTTTGTGGTACTCGTTAGGGCCAAAGACGTTAAAGAATTTCACACCTACCATGCGATCGAGATAGCCCTGCTGAATGGCCCAGATGTCGAAGAGCTGCTTGGAGAGTGCATAGACATTGAGCGGACGCAGGCTGCTGACAACAGCCTCTGAATCATCAAATCCCTGCTCTATGTCACCATAGGTTGCGGCACTCGATGCATAGATAAAACGGACTTTCTCACTAATCGCCCACTCGGCCAGTGCCTTGGAGTAGCGATAGTTATTCTGCATCATATACTCGGCGTTGGTTTCCGTAGTCGCACTACAGGCACCGAGGTGAATAATTGCTTTAATCGGGGTGGCCCCGCCGGGGAGAAGAAGATCGAGGGACTCGGACTCCAGAGCCTCAAGAAGCTGTTCCTTGTGCAGGTAGTCGAGAATGCGCTTATTGCTCAGGTTCTTCCACTTCTCAGAGGAACCGAGATCGTCTACTACGACAATGTCGTCAATTCCCTGCTCATTGAGCTTGGCGACCATTGCGCTGCCGATAAATCCGGCCCCGCCGGTTACAATATACATGTTCCTACACTCTCTTTTCTGTTCCGTTTGCTTTGCCTGCGCCCTCGAGGGGGGCGGTCGCTTTTCAGAGGGAAAGCCACAGGTCCCAGTTTATTGACATTTTTTGGCAAATTATTCTATATACTAGCTATGGATTTTGCAGAGACACATTCAAGGTCATTACCGCGCCCGCTTTCCCGGGTCGCTTCCTTTGCTTTAAAGGGGGATACGGTAGTGAGTTTGCCCCTGCAATCCACCCGATCGTCTTCAGCTTCAATTATTGGACTTTCTCTCGGTATTCTCCTCCTTATTAAGGATATCGCAGAGTAGGGCCTTTTTTCAGACGATGATTCTTAAGGCTCTGCTCAACAGCAGGGCCTTTTTTTTTGACTTTTTTTGGTGAAACCAGGGGGATACACCAGAACCGCGCGCATCGGTACTTGCGCATAGGGAAACGAGACATGGCCAGCGAAGGACATATTGCAATATTCGATACCACCCTGCGTGACGGGCAGCAGTGCCCCGGTGCCGGAATGAGTCTTGAGAACAATCTCAGGTATGCGGAGCTGGCCGCGGAAGTAAAACTCGATGTGGTAGAAGCGGGTTTTCCCTCGGCGAGTAAGCTCGATTTTGAAATAGTGCATCGTATTGCCGAGATGTATGGGTCCGCAACGGATGCACCCACGGTCGCGGGTCTTTGTCAGCTCCGCGACGAGCAAATCGACCGCACGATAGAATCCCTGGAGCCGGCGCGTGCCGCAGGGCGTGCGCGCCTGCACACCTATGTGCCGGTCGCTCCGGAACTCATGAAGGCGTCCCTGGGCGACAAGGCGGATAAAGCTACGATAACGAGAAATGTAGGGGAATTTGTTGCTCGTGCTGTTGCTGCCGGACTTGAGGTGGAGTTCAGCCCTGAAGGCTATTCTCGAATGGGCGAAAACTTTGACTTTGTCACGGACCTGATTCGTGCGGCAGTTGAGTCAGGGGCCCGGGTTATCAACTGTCCGGACACTATTGGTGGGGCCTGTGAGGCGGAGGGTGAAGACTACTTCGTCGCAAAACTTCGAAAGCACGCAGAGATCATTCGATCTGAATATCCCGAAAAGAAGATTATCTGGTCTGCACACTGTCACAATGATTTCGGACTTGCCGTCGCGAACTCGGTAAATGCGGTCTTTGACGGACCCTGTCGGCAGATCGAAGGATGTTTTAACGGTATTGGTGAACGAGCCGGAAACGTGGCGCTTGAGTCGGTGATCATGGTGATAAAGAGCTTCGGTGAAAAGGCCTGTCCTGAGACCCCGTTCACTACCGGTGTCGATATCTCAAAGCTGCAGACGATTTGTGATTTTGTCGGAACGCATATGCTTAAGAGACAGCCTCATTGGCCTGTCTCCGGTGATAATGCAGCCCGACACTCTTCCGGTGGTCATACGAACGCTGTTTTGAGTAATCCTCTGGCGTATCAGCCATTTGATCCTCGCGAGATCGGTAAAGACATTTCGTTCCTATTCGGGCCTTTGAGCGGGGGCAATCACGCAAAGTCTATTATCGAGGCCGCGGGCTATCGTTGTGATGACTCCGAAAAGGCCGAGGTGGCGCAATTCATTAAGGATGTTTACCGAGAGCGAAGAAAAGGCATCACCGATGAGGAGCTGCTGAAGGGGTATTTCCTGTATAGAAGTCCTATCCGAGCTGAGCGTTTTGACTACGGTCGCAGCGCCAATAAATCTTCGTTTGTGATTGAAGGAAGCTTCTTCGATAAGAAGGGCGTTGTTGAAGAGAGCACCGAGGGTAATAACTCTG
>JAUIMJ010000303.1 GCA_030433295.1 bacterium
CTGCCGGCCTCGCTGTCCTTGCATTTGCCCTCTACGTCTTCCTCTATACGCCGATGAAGCAGGAAACGGGATTTGCAATGCTACTCGGAACCGTTCCTGGTGCACTTCCCGCTCTCGGCGGAGCCACGGCAAGCACAGGGCACATCAACGGTCTCTGCCTCGTGATTTTTGGCTTACTTCTCGTTTGGCAGCTACCACACTTCTGTGCGCTTTCATGGACTTTAAGAAAGCAGTACAAAATGGCATACTTTGTCACCTTCTCTGATAGCTCTCGTTACCGGTCGCAGTATGTTCGCTCCCTGGCACTTTTCGGAGCGATTGCGAGCCTATTAATGGCTCTTTCTCTCCCCCTCTATACCGACAGCATTTCCTGGCTGTTTACCCTCGGAAGTACGGTGTTTGGTGTTATTTTAGTACGAGCGGCAATTGCATTTTACTTGGCACCCACAACTCCTAACAGTTATATGCTCGTTCGCGGATCGACCTGGTTTATTCTGTCACTACCGCTCTTTGCCCTTGTTGAGAGGATCTGATGCCTGACAATAAAAAAACAAACTCAAAAGCAGATTGTGAAAAACTGGTAAAGATAGGCCTGCCGTCAAATCAACGTCCGGCCAGCTGGCTGGAGCGTGTTGTCAGCGGTCCCGTCGCAGATAAGTTTTTTGCGCTCGGAACGCTCTTCGGCACCATCGGCACCGTGGGATATGGACTGTATTTGTGGCTTGTGTTGAATAACATATTGCCACTCGTAGGTTCCTACCCGGAGTTGAAGCGAGCACACGTGATAATCCAGCTGTACCTTTTTTTCGGGCTTTTTGTGCTTGGTTTTGTTTCTCAGGCGGGGAGCAAGATGTTGCGGCTGCCTCTGAATTTTGGAAAAACGCCTTTTCTGCTCCTTCCGCTCTATCTGATTGGTGCAGTCGCCATGCTGAGCGGCCAGACCTGGGGGCGCTTTCTTGTCAGTGCTCCCTACGCTGTTTATGCATGCTATATCTTTCTGGTTTCTCTGAGAAATTCCCTGCACTCCACTCGAACTGTTCTTACGATTCTGGGTTTGTTCATTTTGGCGGCTTCGCCCTTTCTTGATTACGAAAACCCGAACTCTGCCCTGCTTATAATGTGGGGAGGCTTTGGTTCGCTTATTTTTTCAGCAAGTCTTCAATTTATCTGTGCATTTCTTGGAGCTGTGCCACTGACAGGAAAAGCTGGTGTTCTTTTCGTCGCTCTTCATCTGGCAAGTATAACTATTCTAGTTCTTTCTCCATATGAACAGGCTGAAACAATCGCTTTTTTCGCGCTTTCGGCGCTCGCCGTATATCTCTACTCAACGGCGTTTTCAAAGTGGGCAAGGGCTTTTTACCCTAGTCCGCTCGGTCTCGCCTTCGTCTCGGGCTTTCTCTGGGCGGCACTTGCCTGGGCGATTCTCGTGTATGGCAGTTTTGCCTCCGCAGACCTCAGTGTTCATATTCTGGCCGTCGGCTGGGCCGCGCCTATTATCTTCGCAGTAAGCTTCCAGGTAGTCGGGTTTATTACCGGAAAAGATTACCTGCTGCACCCGAAAGCCTGGTGGGCCTTATTGCTGATCTGGCAAATCGTACCACTGGGAAGAGGGGCATTTCATCTCATCGCCCTTCCGGGCTGGTTCTCTCTGGTTGTCGCCGTTGCGAGCAGCATTGTTATGTTGGCCTGGTCAATATGCATCTGCAAAGCGGAATGGACCATGATTCGTCTCCAATCATCCTTGAATAAAGGTGAAACTCTGAAGTCATGTGGCTAGTACGTTTACTATCAGGACGTAGCAAGACGCGCGGGCTGAGATTTGACTCCCTGTGACAAAGAAAAACTATACTAAGCATTAGATGCAATCACGCTGCGATTGTCAGAAGATTACCATGATAGATACACCACAATGAAACGACATCTCCCCCTTCAGACACACATCATCTGGTGTGCAATCGCTCTTGGGCTCTTTGGTGGCTTCGGTATGGGAGCTCATCTGGTTTACTATCTCGCCTTTGGCTTACCTCCCGGAAAAGCGTTCGGCGCAATGATACAGGTCCACGGTCATCTCCAACTCCTTGGATGGACCGGATTGTTTATAATAGGAGTAAGCCTGTTCAAACTCCCTCGGTTGATGAGCACCCGTCCGCTCTCAAAAATACTTGTAAGACTTATTACAATTAGTATCGTCTTTGGCATCACACTAAAGTCGACAGCCCATATTCTGCTTTTCTACTTGCGTTACGAAGATACGCTTCGGATGGCTGTGGCGTTCGGAGGTTTGTTGGAGAGCACTGGCATACTGCTGTTTTTCTCTGCGATTTTTAGAAACAGTGTTACGTTTCGCCCACAGACGGGAGCCTATGCTGCCGCAAGCATTAAACCCTTTCTGATGATTAGCTTGATTGCCTGGCTCTTCTACGCGCTGATAAACGCCTTTCTCGGCGTAGAATTCTACCGAAGTATGGCGACACTACAGTCCCCTGCCTGGAATGAAGTTGGCACTGAGACCTACATTCATGGAGTACTGTTACCTACGTGTTTCGCCTTTTCTATCAGCACGTTTCCTATATTTCTGCGCCTTCGCGCACCAACATGGCCGGTGCTTCGCGTTGCGACACTGTACGGCCTCGGTGCAGTATTCTATCTCCTCGGCACCGCGGTGGAGTTGGTAAACGCTTCGGATTCTACTAATCCAGTCAGAGTCGTGGGTGTATGTCTTCGAGCAGCCGCCATCGTGTATCTGATTGTTGAGCTTGACTTCCTACGTCTTCGGATGCCCTGGTACAGAAAGTTTCGCAGCAAGCAGGATAGAGAGAACCGGCCCCCACGACGACACGCCGGGGACTACGGGCAATATGGAAATTTTGAGTGGCTGATTTACTCCGCCTACGCGTGGCTTCTTCTTGGAGTAGTTTCGGAGGTTCTCTCGCTCGTTATAAACAGCCCGCTACCGTCAAGTGCCGTTCGGCATTTCTATCTTCTGGGATTTGTAACGCACCTGATTCTAGGGATGGCAGTTCGCCTCGTTCCTGGATTCCTCGGATCAAGTCGGATCGCATTTCCGTTCCTGGTTCGCTTGAGCTTCGCGCTGATTCTTCTTTCGACAATCACGAGAACATTCCCCGTTCTCGTACCATCAAGCAACCACGGTCTCCTTCGGATTGGATACGGTTTTTCCGGTGTAATCGCCATGGCGGCAATTGCTCTGCTTGGGGTAAACTTGTTTGCAACGGTAAGACGAGCCTAGTCTCCTGGGGAAAAACCAATCGCGTCAGGAAAGTTCAAAGTGAGCTTCTTTATTCGTTATATAGCCACCGCCATATCGCGAAAGACCAACGCTGCGGAAGGGCTGAAACAACCTCGTTTTCCCCGCGCGCTTAAGCGCTCGATCTTTCATCCGACCGTTAGTTACAGTAGATGTAGTACATCTAACTAAACAACTCCATCAAACGCCCTGTTTGCGTGCCGGGGATTCAATCGCCCGCACAGAACGTCAGTATATCGCGGAAAAAGACACTACAAAGAACACTACCAAACCACTCAAAAGGATACGCCAGAATGGATGCGCGTCCTTGAGCTCCATAAACTTTAGTCCTATGGCAAAAATTTTCATGCCGTAAAGAGACAACACATACAGATTGAAACCGGGGCTTGGCCGTAGGGACTCCGAGAACGACAGGCCTAGCAGAGTCAGCAGCACCAGCGCTATCCATACCGTCCGATTCGAAAACATTTTAACCACCACAGGAAACTATCGTAACAAATACATCACGGGAAAAAGCATTAGCCATATTACGTCACACATGTGCCAAAATGCGGCTGCTGATTCGACATCCAAACAATCTTTTTCATTATAGTGACCGGCTCGGATTCTAAGGTTGATACCAATCAGGATCGCAAGCCCGACCACAACGTGTAAGAAATGAAAACCGGTCAGCAACCAATAATACGTAAAAAACTGGTTATGCTCCAGACCGATGCCCTTCGCCAACTTCGAGCTGTATTCAATACCCTTGAGAAGTAAAAAGAGCCCTCCGAGCGAAATGGTCCCAAGCATCAAAAGATTACACCTGCGGCTTCCACCTTCTTTCTTAAATACTGCGAGGGCCTCGGCCATAAAGAAGCCACTGGTGAGCAACACTATTGTATTAACAGTACCACTTGACACATCGAGCATTTGCCGGGAGGTGTTGAACAATTGAGCATTACCCATTCTTTGATAGGCGAACGTAAGCAGTCCCATCGTAAACGTGGCAACCTCAAGAACGATGAACAGCCAGACGAGAATACCCCCGGGCGGATAGTAGATACTTTTGCGACGATCTTCAGATTTCGACATTCAATTTTTGCAATGTATTTTGCGATAGTGGTACCAGCGGAACTCCGACTAGTACCACGTTGCATCAGATAATTCGTAATTGCACGCGTGGTTGATACACTTCCCCAGCTGCGTCTGGCGATACAACCAGGCTCACCAGGACAGGGACACAACATCTGTATTATCCGCGAAAAGCAGCTCCCTTCAGATATGCGTCAAGTACGGCTACAGCGAGTTGGTTACAATCAGTTACCACGTGATACCCACCCGGTGAGAACATTCTGGGAAACGTCATCTTCGCGCTCGGATCGACCGCAAAGGCATGCACGTAAATCCCCTCTTCCTTTGCCTCCTGAACCGCCCTACGAACGTCATGTATCCCGTAACTCCCTTCATAACGGTCGTAGTCGCAAGGTTTTCCATCCGTGACTAAGAAAATAAGCTTACGCCGCTCCGAAGTTTCGGACATCAAGTGAATCGAGTGGCGAAGAGCCGGACCGACGCGCGTATAGCCTTTAGGTTGTAATGATCCTATCCTTCCCTGAGCGGCAGTCCAGGATTCCGAAAAACGCTTGACCTGTTGATAGAAGCACTCTCGCCTGGTGTTAGAGGAGAATCCAGCTATAGAGAACGAAGTGTTGTGCTCGTCCAGTGTCTCCCCAAGACAAAACACCAGATTTCTGACTACTTCCAAGAGGTGCCTACCGGCCAACCAACCATCTATTGAGTAACTAAGATCAAATAAAACAGTAGTTGCGATGTC
>JAUIMJ010000304.1 GCA_030433295.1 bacterium
CTCCAAGAGAGGGGGGGCAGATATGGGGTTTTCAGTATGTCCTGGGTTTTATCCCCTTTACCCGTTTGTATTACCAGCGGGGTGTTGAACGCTTCTCCCACGAACTGCTCGCGGATCTGCTCTTTAATCAAGGTGCATCCCCCTTTGTCGTTTCTTCACGCGTGGCACCCCTCGCCGCGATGGCTCTTTCGCCGCGGCAAATGATGAGCATCCGGGTTGCTGATCCATCGGTCCATGGCTTTGACGCTTTTTTCTTCCGGTATCTTTCCGTGGACGCGGATTTGGAATTGCGCCTGCTGAACCTTGTTCGGCATCAGAGCGGTGCAAGCGAGCTTGTCGAGGGGTTTCGGCTGAGTGAACGAGTTTCAGATTCGGCGTTTAAGCAGTATGCGCACGGACCGGCGTTGTCATTCATGCTGGAGAAAGCCTTGCTGGGATCAATGAAAAAAATGTTGCATGAGATGCCATTGCCGTCTCGGCATTCGAGGGCAGGGCGGGAGCCACTGGTAGGCGCGCCGTCTTTGGTCGTCCTTACGATGCCCAAGCTGCAGGAGGTACCTAAGAAAGAATTCGGGCGACTGGTTGCTGCGTCTTATGGATACGCGGCCCGTCGCGGTTATTCTGATCTATCGCTCAGCAGAATGGTGCAAAGAGGTATGAGTTATGTGGCGGAGGAGCGCGGCTTGCCGTTTGCCGTGATGCTTCATCAGGGAATTCCGTTTGTCGCGTCGGGGAAACGGCTTGTGCTCATGGAAGTCGAAATTGCCGAGATGGGTTTTGTCAATGGGTCGGGGAATAGTGACGATCGAGTGCGAGTTCTCGCCGAGGTGCGGACCTCAGAGTTGCGTTCAGGAGGAAGAAAAAAAGTTCTGCTGCGAAAACGATGTGCTGTGAGCAAGGCTCCAAATGGCGAGATAGACGGAAGTTGGGTCGATGCACTGGAGCGAGCGGGAGAGGATATTCTCAAAGCCTACTTTGCTGTTTCTGATTCTGATACTGACGCGGTTGAGGCGCGCTGTGAATCCGCTGCAAGGGCCGGCCAGAACCGGGAACGTCAAGGGGGTCGCAAGTGATAGGCTCGTTACTTAAGCGATTCGTAGACACCATTGATATCGACCAGAGCTCTCTGGACCACATCCGGCGCTTGCTGAGAGACGCCCAGAAGTCATCCATTCGGGTCGTTTATGTATTTCGCCGTCCATCGTATCTTGAATATAGATTGCTTACGTTGTTTTGTGAGAAGCACGAGCTTCCGGTCCCGGAGTATCGCTCTGAAGAGGTCGTCTACACTGCTCTCCGTGGGCGTCTTGGCACTGAGGTTACCCTGTCGAGCAGCAGGAGGCATCGCAGGAAAATCATGCGCACGCTCGATCGTGCGATAGCCAATGATAGCACTCCTACCTTGTTTGTGCCGGTTGCATTCTTTCAGGGGAGGGGACCACGCCCTATTCCGGGTCGTATCTCTCTGCCAATTGATTTTGACGTTCTTCCGGTCGGGGATGTCTGGCTGCTTGTGGTGTATCTCATCCATAGGAAGGATCTCATTGTTAGTTTTGGAGAGGTCTCTACGTCGGAGAATTTTCAGTCTTCGTCTGCGCTATACCGTCAGTTGGCTCTTTCCCTGTATCATGTGGAAAAGCTCATTCGCGGCGCGAGGCAGCACTCTAGCAAGAAAGTTGAGAGTATTGTGCTGTCCGGTAGCGGGTTCGAAGACACGGTATTGGAAATTTCCGTAGAAAAGTCCCTGCCGCGCAGAGAGGTGATGCGGCAAGCCAGAAAAGATTTTTACGAGATCTCGGCTACCATGCGTGGGAGTGCCCTCAAGGTTTTGTACTATTTGATGCGTCCCATCATTTCGACTCTCTTTCAGAAGATCGAGATACGTAACATTGAGCGTCTGCGAGAAATCACCAAAGCTCATCCAACTGTTTTGCTCCCCAATCATCGGAGTCACTTCGACTATCTGCTAATCAGTTGGGTGATGTACCATTGTCAGCTTCCGCTTCCTTACGTTGCTGCGGGTATTAATCTTAATTTTTGGCCGGCAGGACCCTTCATAAAAGCCGCCGGAGGTTTTTTTATTCGTCGTAGAATTGGGAATGATCGTCTGTACAAGGCGGTGCTTGATGGGTATTTGCGCTACCTCATTAAACACAGCCATCTGCTTGCCTTTTACATAGAGGGTGGGCGAAGCCGTTCCGGCGCCATGCGACTGCCCCGGCTGGGGCTATTGAAGTATCTCTTGAGTAGCTGGCACCTCGGCGCCCGAGAAGATGTGTACCTTGTGCCCATGGGTATCACTTATGAGCGGCTTGCGGAGGAGGACGCGCTGTTGCGTGAGGAGGCTGGAGCAAAGAAGCAATCGGAGAGTGTCAGGGACCTCATCCGTGCGAAGGGCTTGTGGCGTCGAAAGCACGGGACCGTCATTCTCGAAGTTGGTGATCCCATTTCTTTACGGGAGTTTCGGGATGAGACCCAGAGCGACTATCGTTCGGAGGGGACCGACCTGCATCAATTGACAGAAGATATCGGTTTCTCGGTGTGTCGTAACATCATGCAGCATACCGTGGTTACCGGGCCTTCGCTTCTGGCATTGGCGTTTGCATCATTTCCGGAGGAGCGGATTTCTGCTGCGACGCTTCGTCAGAGAATGCTCGATGTGTTGGCCAGTATCTTTCTCCACCAGGGTGACAGCGACTCTTTGGCCTGGAGTCTCGAGACCGAGCTGAGCGAGATTCCCAATTTCGAATCTCGGATGGATACCCTGCGCATCGGTGGTCGACTCGAGTATCTACTGGCCACCATGCCCATCGCTGGTGCCTTTCGTGAGATTCAGGCCGGCATGATCTCTTCGGGATATATGCAAGGGTCACCTGATGGTGACTTATTTGTTTCAGAGTCTCAGTTGCTCAAGCTGGATTACTACAAAAACAGCATACTCCATCATGTGGCACTCCCTGCTATCCTATCCCTGCTGGCACAGCACCATGAAGCCTTGTCGGATTCCGCAGAGCGGATTGAGTCCGGCCTGCACTCGTTTGAACCGGACTCGCTGCGATCCATGTATCGCGTGTTTCGATCCGCCTTTCTGTTCCCGCCCTGGAGTATGTTTATAGAGCAGGTGGAAGAGCGGATACGTTCTTTCGATTCTTTTGGTTGGTTTGCCGGAGGAGATGAGCTTCCGGTGGATATGGATGGGCGTTTCCCGAGAATCCTCAGTGAGCGAGGATATCAGCAATTGGGTTTTCTTCCCGTGTTACTCGCCCCGGTCTTCGAGTCGATTAGCCTCTTACTGCAGTTTCTCCTGGAGGTTGAGAGTACTCGGTGGACCATGGCTGATCTTCGTCAGAATTTTTCGGATTATCTCGATGACAGGATGACACCAACGAAATTGGAAGCGACTACAAAGAGTATGGTCGATTACGCAATTGATGTGCTGATTCAGCTCGACGTGCTGCATGAGAGAACTCGAGAGGCGACCGATGGAGCTGCGGAGTATTCGGTGACCTTTGGGGACACCCGTTTGCAGGAATTACAGGGATGGGTGGAGGAAAACGTGCGCCTCTGTAATACGTCTGGTTCGAAAGAGTGAGCTCTTTCGCTGCGTCGATGTGGGAATCCTTTTGTGGCCGATACACACAACTCACAACATCCTTTGAACTCACGTCTTTTGATCCTTGGGCTGGCGATTGGGCTTGAGGGACTTCTGGCCCTTGTCTTTCTCCTCTGGAGCGAATTTCGAGGCTATGCAATCCCAGAGCCCAGGGCGGCAGACGTCTTCCTGGGCTCATGCTACGCGCTGCTTCTGCTGTTTCTGAATATGTCTTTGCTACGGCTTGAGAGAGTGCTTCGCGCAGGAGGTCAGCACGTGCTGGCCTCGACCCGTGCGCTTGTTGATGATTTCTGCAAACCGCTGGCCGATGCCTTAGGCCCGGTTGATATGATTGTAATCTCCCTGGCCGCAGGTGTAGGAGAGGAATTGTTTTTTCGTGTAGTCCTGCAACAGGAGTTCGGACTTCTCATTGCCAACGCGCTGTTTGCATTCCTGCATTTTGGATTCGCCGCGCGCAGATTCCTTGTTCCGGTGCTCTTGTACTTTGTCGTTGGATGCTTTTTTAGTTTTCAAGTGCTGACACATCAGTCGGTGTTTGCCGCGATCGCCGCTCATGCAGTGTATGATTTCATTGCCCTGTCGTGGCTGAAATGGCGATACGTTCCTGTCAAGCATTAAGCCTGAGGTTTCGCCCAGGCCCCGGATAGCCCTCACCCCACTACAAAAAGCCAGTGGGCTTCAATACTTATACTTTTTGAGGTTTCTGAAATCCTTCTCCGGTCAATAACATCCAAAGTAAGGGTACGTAAGGTTAGAATTACGTTAGGTTTTTATGTGGGATGGGTGCTTTGCTTCCAGAAGCACACCGAATGCGAGTACTGCTGTCGCGGTGCTAAAACATACAGAGGCAAAAGGAATAACTTGTGTTAGCCTTTTCCTGTTCGCTTACAGAAGTAAGGCCGGGGGTGAGTCCTTTTCTCTTCTCTTCCGACGTATTTTCGTATGCGGTGCTTTTGTGATTCGGTCTAATCCTGCCTCATTGGGGTGATTGATGTCGAGATTAGTAAATACGGTTCTTTGCGGTTGTCCGCGACTCTTTTCCATGGGTTTGTCCTTTCGCCCTGTATCGGCGCATCCTGCGCTTCGTTTCTTCCTCTCTCTGGTATTGGTAGCGGGATTGTCTTTCTCGGATATGCTTAGTCCTTTTGCGGCCGAAGCTCAGTCTTCCTTGTTCACTGCTAAAGCCGCAGCGAAAGCCGCTGGTGTTCGACAGCGTCAGATAGCTAATTTACGTGACAGCAGTGACGTGAGCGCCGAGCTTGAACTGGATACTGTAGACGGAATACTTACGGCCTCTCGGGTACAGCGTGAGACCTTTGGCGCGTATGGTGGTTTTCTTTTTCTCGTGGAACTTCAGGATGCTCTTGATGTTCGATCTCTCGATCAGCGCTTTGTCGCTCACCGCCTTTGTCGCGACCACGGTCGTGATGGCGCTGACGCCCGGC
>JAUIMJ010000305.1 GCA_030433295.1 bacterium
TTGAGAACCTCGGTCAGTCCGCTATTCTGCCCCACTACCTCAAACAGGTGACGGCCAAGACCACGAACCGCCGGGTCCTTATCGAGCTGTGCAATGCAACGCACAAACTGTTCGTACGAAGCTACGCTTTGAACTATTTTTTGTTGGATCGTCAAGCGGTCGAGTAATTCCCGGCAGACTACTTCAACCGCCTGACCGCCTTGAAATCCTTTGGAATCAAAGATGGTATCTGAATAACCGGCATGTGAAAGCCATACTTCTTCACCATTGTGTCGATTCCTCGCATACGCGCTGGCAGCGTACCGCCCCCGAACGCCTGGCCGAACAAGCGTCTCGAGTATCATGCTGTCGGAGGCATTTGTTTCGGCAGTTTCGATTGAGACACGGTCGAGTCGAACCTCTTCGTCTACCCAGGGCCTCGCATCCTCTGTCAATGCCCCCCACCTGAAATACACATCGTAATCCTCTGCAAGGGCCTCAGCATGAGCAAGTTCGACTCGGAGCAAGACCCCCTCAGTTACAGACCGTGCCTGTATCGGGCTAAGCCAGTGAATTCTGTCCCGCGAGAGCGAGGAATCTGCCCCCTGCTGCCTGCTGGGTGTTACGACCTGATTGATCTCAAGCGTAAGGAAACCGGAGATATGCTGAAGTTCAGAGTGCTGCCGCCCACGAACGAGAAATTCCTTCTTACTTCCGGCAGAGTAGCTGTCCGGCAAGAGAGAGCGCCCTACGCCATGACTGCTCAGCCTGCGCTTCTCCACCCTGGGGCGGTTCGCTCGCATTTCAAAATCGCTACCGAGGATATCCAGAGATACCTTGTCGGATAGACGACCGGACGCAGAGAGGGCTTCTCTAAGTGATTCCTTAAGACGCGAAAGCGCTTCCCGCCCCTCGACCCCGATAGCCCCGGCTGACGTTGGAGCCAGATCTATCTCATCAAGCTCAGCAAGCATGTATTGAAGGAAGTTGTAATACGTCTGGGAGCCAGGTCGAAGATTGAAACGCAGCGGAAGACGAGGGTGAAAATACCCACTCACTTCGAGTGATGAGTTCTGCTGAGAATAATGAGCAACTATATTACCCGTGTGCTGATTTAAAGCGGTATCCTGTTGCGGATTTTCATGACGCTGAGCGGAATCACCTGGCATCCTGAGCGTGTCATACTTACGACCTCTCAGACGCCGCACGACGGAGGAACTCTCCTGAAACAAGGTCGATACGTCAGCTTCGCTTAGCGCAAGCCGCAACTGAATATCGGTAGTATCTTCCACTAAGGGCATCTCAAAGCACCATACTCAATAAACAAGGAAAACCATCTGAAACAAAACCGAATACCCGGAAACACGCTCAGACCGACATGGGAGCTCAAACGAAAACGACCGACCCTATTGCAGATGCTCGCAGGGAGCATCCGGTCGCAGATTTAAGCAAGAGTTCTCATTCTCACCGCCGGATAAAAAATATCTGCGGTAGCAGCGAGGCAACCACAGTAAAAAAGACCCGGAAATGGAGGAAACCACGGTCCGGCCGAGACAGATTGGACATGGAGCTCAGCCAGAAGGTAGAGCCAGCTCCCTAACCAAGTAAAATACTAGGTTAGCCTTAATGCCAGACTGCGCCCTTAGTGCCAGACTGCTACTGTCCGGACTGTTGTGGTCTAAAATACGTTGGGCCTGAGAGTGCCCCATGGAACCTAAGTCATATTGCGTTGGGCCCAATACTTCGGGCAAAACAAAGCAAACCAAGAGGTATCCCCGGTAAACGCGGTATCTCTGCCATAGCGCTGAGACCCCCGGGGGTTTCCGGCATCCGTAACGCGCAAATTGCGGCGGCGGCGGAAACAGGAAAACTGATACGGCTTTTACAGTAGACGCTTATCGAAGTGAATTCAAGCGACGGCTGTGGAAAACAGAGATATCTCTCTGCCTCGAATGAAATTTTTTTCTATTTTTCTGATACTCACTATCGCGCGAGTCGCCTTAGTGCCCGTAGCTGCTCAGTGGTCGACTCCTGGGAGCTGCGCTCAAAATCCGCTTCAACGGCACTTTCCGGGGAAACCGCATACCATTGCGGTCTGCCCACAAAATGAAACCAGGCAATCTTTACGAAGGCCACCGCGAGGGCATACACCAGAGAAATCAGGATAACTCGGGACCAGGGGGCGGGAACGAGATGCACGTACACTTTCTGCTTCTTAGAATTATCGACAAATGTCCCCTCTGTCGGGCCGAAAAGCAGAGGGTCGGTAACATGCCTGGGAAGCACACTGTTGCCGGACCGATGTTGTTTTACCTTTTTTTTCTGCACCTTAACCACAAGCTGATTCTGACGTCGCTCTGCCAGAGCAGTCGTTCCTCAGGATACTATCCCCCGACTGCCCGGTTTCTTTCCCTCACCTCATATTATTAGAGCTTTTTGCGCTCCCGTGCCCCGAGCAGGGCACAAGAGCCAAAATTCTCCGCATAACGTAGGTAGGAAAGAACGGCGTGCTTCAAAAAAGCATTGAAAAACAGTTGGTTAGCAGTTCATGAAGATTAAAAAGCAAAGTGTCTCTTACAAGCGCTACCAGTGGCGCGAAAAACACAAGAAACAATACACTTTCACCAAAACCAAGATGGTCGCCGGCTTTTTTCTATCGGTATTGAGCAGTATTTTTCTCGGTGCATACTTCGATCGATACGGGCACATTGTGCTGACTCAGGTGGTCGAGGCCTATCAGACCGCCAGCGCCGATGAACCGGTATCCGCCCCGGCCATAAGGGAACGTGATACCGAGGAGCCGGTTTACGCCAGGGATCCAAAGCGCCCCTCCGATACGACCCGTACCCAGTAAGCAAAGCAGCGGTGTTTTTGCCCGGCATTCCGTGGCCTGTCGCATTGCTTGCGGAGATGTAAAGCTTTCGCTAGATTACGCAGCTTCCTCCTGTGGATACTTTTCCACAGGGGCCGTGGCAGTAGCAAAACGGGGTATTTTCATACTGCGTTACCGCCTGTTGTCTTTTATAAGTTTGGCATTGCCGTTTTCTCATCAGTCATTACTCCATGAGTCTTTCCCCCGAAGCCCAGGCGACAATCAAGGAGGAGGAAGAAACCCTCGACACCGTTCTGACCTCATTGCGCAGGCAGTTTGCTCAGGGTGCCCACCGACTGAACACGGAACGAGCTCGTGCTCGTGATCTGACCTCCCAAATCGTAAATTCCCGCCGGGACACTGACAAACAGATGCTCGCATCAGATGAGGCCGTCTCTCACGGTTTGGCCCAGCAGAAGCAGCAGGAGATAAAGGGAATTGATAAGCTTATCGATCAACCCTACTTCGCCCGCATGAAGGTCGAGGAGGAGAAAGGCGATTCTACTCACATTATTGAGTACAAGCTCGGGACTACAGCCAACACGGATTGCAGAATCATTGACTGGCGAAAGGCCCCTATCGCCAAACTGTACTACGACTATCAGGAGGGCGAGGACTACTGCGAAGTTATCCAGGGCAGAGAAAGAAACGGCATCGTCAAACTGCGAAATAAAGTTCAGATCTCCAAAGGCGAACTAAAGAAGATATCTTCGAGGGACGGCACCTTCGCTTGCGTGAATGGCGAGTGGCAGAGCCTGGACCAGCCATTTCAGGCGCGGACTCCCGGCGCCTACGGTCAGCTTCCACAGATTCTCTCACTGATCACCGCTGAGCAGTTTCGCATGATCACGGAGGATGCTGAAAGCGCTGTTCTTATTCAGGGGGTCGCGGGTTCAGGTAAAACGACGGTCGCCCTGCACCGCCTCGCCTGGTTACTTCATGAGGAGAACTCAGATCTGCGACCCGAAGAGTCACTTGTGCTCGTGCTCAGTCCGGTACTCAGCAATTATGTATCGAGCACCCTGCCCGCTCTGAATGTCGAAGGCATTCCTATCCGCACGATTATTTCCTGGATGAGGCAACAACTGATTCCGCTCAGCCGGCACGACGAAAAACTCCTCGCAGCGCTGCGTAATCCTCTGGCAAAAACCCCGCCGGGCGTTCGACGCGTAAAAAACTCAATTGCCTGCTCTCGCATATTGGAAGAAATCTCGTTGTCCCCTTCTTCAAATGCTCGAGGAATTGAAGATGTGATTTCCGTGCTCTCCAGCGGATCAAAATTTATGGAGTACGATCCTACCTGCCTGATCGATCGCGAACTTCTGGACCTTGCGATTGAAACTACCCGGGCCAACTTCGCCAGGGGCCAATTGGACAGAGCCGATCTTGGTATTATGCTCAGAGCGCAACAGCGCATGCACGATGCCATCCTAACTACGGACAAGAACTCCCCTGTTCGGCATATCGTTGCTGATGAAATTCAGGATTTAAGCCCAAATGAGATTGAGATTGTTCTGAATGCCGTCGAGTCTTCCTCTCAGCTTACCCTTGTGGGTGACGCTGAACAGCAAATCGGACATGCGGCGGGCACCTACAACTGGAAAAAAATTCGAGAGCACAAACGCTTTGACGCCACCAGTGCCGTGTACTCCGCCTTAACCGTGAGCCATCGCTCTACGTTTCCGATAATGAAACTTGCGGACCACGTGAGCGGTCAAGCCAGAACCACTGACGGACGAAAAGGACGAGTTCCGATTTGGTTTAAATGCAAGACTGAAAACGAGGGCGTTCGACAGGCCCTGCGCTGGCTGGGACGCGTGCTTGAGCGCTACCCCGGCAGTCTGGTCGCCGTTGTTTGCAGAGGCTATCCTGAAGCCCGACACGTTCAAACACTGCTGGAGCCGACCTTTGGCTCTGCGGTTCGCCTGGGCGGGGACGAATCTTTCTCCTTCGAAGAGGGAATAGTCGTGACCAGCATCAAGCACGTAAAGGGCCTGGAGTTTCCCCATGTCATGCTCTGGAACCCAAGTGACAGAGACTACCCCAAAGCGCGACGCTCCCGTAATATGCTCTACGTCGCAATCAGCCGAGCGGAGGAGAACCTCTGTATCGTCACCTGGGATAAACCCTCGGCATTACTCCCGCACATACACTCGAAACTGGTCCGCGGCTACGAGATGGAGACCGACGAGGATT
>JAUIMJ010000306.1 GCA_030433295.1 bacterium
ACGCCTCACTTTTCTTCTTTGGCGTTGATCTTTCTTCTTTTGAAGATGTGCAGCTTCATCTTCATAAAGTTCGAGGTGCAATCAACATTGGACTGGAACGCGCAATTCAGTCGAGCGACGGCAGCCAAAGCGCCCGCCAGGCATACGACGCCCTGGGCTTTGAGCGGCTCTATCGCATAGGCCTGCATCCACTGAATGCTCTAAAGAATAAAGCGGAAAGCATTCTGACCAGCCAGAAGGAAAGCCTGCGCAAGGAAAACCGGGCATTGCTGGATCTGGTCGATGCGCTTGCGCAGAGGCTGCCGGCGATTCCTGATTACGTCACGCGCGAGGGAACTATCGACGAAAACCTGCTACGCGCTTATGACGAGCGGGGAAGCCTTACGCTCTTGCCGATCAGCTACTCAAAACAGCTTGAGACGCTTTCTGCGATGCTGAAAGAACAGCATCTGCACTAAGGTCAATTAGCTTGGCAGCGTGGGAGAGGCTGAGAAAATTAAACACAGAGCACACGGAGCACGCAGAGAGGGAGTGGCTGGCACATCACTCCCGGATGAAATCTGCGACACATGCCGGACCCTCGGCTGAGTAACCCAATACAAGTCTCAAGCAATACCAAAAACACGACACCTCACACCCTCCCCTAAACCTCTCTGTGTGCTCTGCGTGCTCTGCGTTTCAATAAACCAAAGCTCCAAAAACCACCCAACCACCAAATCGCCCCAACAAAAAGGACGAATAGCACGCTAAGCAACGAAAGAATTTTAAACGCTAAGCGAGGAGAACAGGGCGGGGGAGCACTTAATCCGCGTAGCCGCCAAGCACGTCGCGAAGGCGGATTTTTACGATATCGAGGAACATGCCCATGGAGTCGTGAACCAGACGCACCTTGGAGCCGGGGATATTGGTCCAATTGATGGGAACTTCGGCAATTTTACAGCCGTACTTGCGGGCCAGAAAGAGAATCTCCACATCGAAGGCAAAGCCCTCTTCTTTCTGCTTTGAGAAGATGCGACGACCTACCGAACGCTCAAACATTTTAAAGCCACACTGGGTATCAGCGATACCGGGCAACAACAAAACATTCACCAAACCGTTAAACACCCGCCCCATACATTTGCGATACCAGACCGTGGCGACTTTGGTTTCGCGACTGTACATCGCGCGTGAGCCGATTGCGACCTGCGCGCCATCGGCGATTGCCGCCTCAAGGCGGGCCATTTCCTCTATGGGACTGGCGCCATCAGCATCGTTGTAAATCATCAATGCTCCGCGTGCGTTGAGCATACCGAATTTAACGGCAAAGCCTTTTCCGCGGTTATTCGGGTAGCCAAGCAGTCGTACCGAATCGGAGAGCTTCTCAAACTGGGTAACGACTTTTGCCGTGCCATCCTGGCTTCCATCATCCACGACCAGAACTTCAAAACTGCCCTCACGTCCTTTCAAATACTCGGTGACGCTCAGAAGAGTTTGCGGCAGGCGCTGCTCCTCGTTGTAGGCAGGAATGATGACCGAAACATCGACCGTTGCCTTGTCTAGTTCTTCCGCGGAGAGTTCGGCAAGAGGATCCTGCTGCTGCTCTCGCGGAAGCGGTCGAGGCTCACTGACGTCGGCAAAGGCGTTAGGCTTCGCCACCCCACTCTCATCCTCTTCGTTCTCATCATCGGGAGATACAGGGATGCGTCCGCCGAGCCTGGAAAAGAAGAAATACGTGCCTGGCAGTCCGACAACCAGATACTGAATCCCGTGCTGAAGCACGACCATGGCAAAAGCCGTTTCCTTATCAAGCCCGATGCGCACCAGGGCCATGGTGGCAAAGGCCTCAATAACACCGATTGCACCCGGCGCCGCGGGAATCAGAGAGCTGAAGTTCACGGCGGCAAGAAACAGCACTGCTGACCCCAGCGTAAGCTCTACACCAAAGGCCCAGCCAATCTGAAAATACACGAAAAGTTCAACCAGCCAGACGCCAACAGAGATCAACAAGAGAATGAAAACGCGTTTCGGAACGAGCAATGGCTCAAGCCCCTGAATGAATTTTTCGATGCGCAGGAGTGTGTAACTGGAAAAATGCCCGGGCATAATGTCGCCGAGCTTTCTAAGAATGCGAAAGATTCTTTGTCGCCAGACTAGTACGCAGGCAGTAAACAGACCGACCGCCAGAAAGAGATAGGCAACCAGAAACATCTCTTTGACTGCCCCCTGCTCGGCACCAACATGATAGGTGGAAAACAGAATGGCAAAGAGCAGACTTATGACAAGACCATCGGCAAGGCGCTCGGCTGCCACCGTCGCAAGCACAACGCTCCTGCTCTGATTAGTCGCCCGGCCACCGAGGTGCGCCCGAATGAGTTCCCCCATGCGCGCGGGCAGAATGTTGTTCATGAAGAAACCGGTAATCAGGCAACGAAAAGAATCCGAAAGGCCCGGGGCATTGCGTTCGAAGAAAAAGGGCCAGCGCCATGAGCGGATGAGATAACTCAGGAATGTGGTGAGCGCAGCGGTGAAAAGCAGGAAGTAATTGGCATCGCGAATATGGCCAAGCACCTCGTCCCCCTCAACCGAGGACAGAACCCAGGCGATACAGAGAATAGAAACCGTTATCCCCAGATAGAGATGTTTTCGGGAGCCGCCGGAGCCTGCGGACGTCTGCGCCTCTTCACTAGTCATACGTTATGTAAGTCGTCTCCCGGCCTCAAACGAATGAATGCCTCAAACAAGGGATAAAGAAGATAAAGGGGGCTGCCCTTCATAAGAACTCTCACTGCCAGCCGATCCGCCACACAATACACCAGGCGATGCCATTCTCAGTGCTGCAAAGGGTAGCCTTCCCAGTACAGGCGTGTCTACTTAGATTCAGTTGCCCTGCGGTTCGAGTCAGCCTTTTTAAACCATCACTCGCAATAATTGAAGGGCAAAGGGCTCACGAATTGCTAAAAGAGGCGCGAATTCAAAAAATTTCTCCGAGAGCCATGCGGATTCGGGCAGACGATTGCCTGAAGCCAGTATGAGAATCTCTGAGGATGCCAGCGACATTCATTTATGAGAAAGTGGCCAGAGCAATAATGGTGCAGTCTTTGGGTAGGAATTACTCAGCAGGACCAGAGCATTTTTCATACAAGCGCAGACCAATGCCAGAAAAGGTAGTTCACATTGTATCAGGGGACCTCTGGGCCGGAGCTGAAACGCAGATTGCCCTGCAACTCGAAGCACTGCGAGCCACGGGGGTTGATGCAGAAATCCTTCTCTTCAATGCGGGTGTTGCCCTGGAGAAATTTACGGCGCTTGGAATCCCCTGCCACCTCTGCGAGGAATCGGCTCAGGGTTTCCTTTCTCGATCTAAACACAAGCTCAGCGAAGTCAAGCCGGACATCCTCGTTGCCCATGGTTACAAGGAGTCGCTTGTGGCCTTTCTCTATTCCGTTACTTCAAAAACACCGTGGATATCTACCTTTCACGGATACTCGGAGCAGCACAACGGCCTTGCTCGAATCAAAATGAGCATCTACACCCGACTGCAGAGACTTCTGGCGAGATTCCACGCAAAACGCATAGTCACGGTTTCTCGTAACCTCGGCAAAGAATTGGGATTCGCAAAGCTCGGCAAACTGGAGGTCGTGCGAAATGTTGCTCGAGCGATTCAGAGTACCAACGAGACCAGGAAGAAAGAACTACAGCATCCCGCGGTCCTCATCGTCGGACGCCTCGTGCAGGTAAAACGCATAGATCTCGCACTCGAAGCCTTTGCCGCCTTGAATACTACTGAAGGAGAAAATGCTCAGCTGTACATCATTGGCTCCGGCCCCCTTGAGGAATCACTGCAGGAGCAGGTCCGCAGTCTGGGGGCTCCTGCTGAACGAATCCACTTTCTCGGCTTCCGGGATGATGCGCAGGCCCTGATCGCAGAGAGCGATATCCTGCTACTCAGTTCCGACAGTGAGGGCATACCCACGGTGCTTCTTGAAGCAATCTCGGCAAACACACAGGTCGTGGCGACCTCCGTCGGTGGTATCCCCGAGGTGGCGGAACTCATTCCGGAGTACCCCATACACCTTTGTGTAAGCGGTAGCAGCAGCAGTCTAAAGGAATCGCTGGAACAGGCGCTTAGTCAAACTGCGGCAGACGCCCATCGCAAAAAAACCGAGGCTCCCGCTGAGTTTCTTGAGCACTTCACCCCCGAGGTGGCCGCGCAAAAGCACCTGGCGATTTACCGAGGAGTTCTCGAGTAATCCCCGGAACTAGAGCATTTTTTGATAGGCGTAGCGAAAAACGCATATGGGTACCGACGTAAGTCCATGCCGGAAAAAGAAACTAGAGCAGTCGTAGGATAAAATCGCACTTTTTAGCCCGTCTCCTTCATCTAAAGGAAGTGGGCAATGGTAACGAGATTTTCTTTTCGTTGAGCTATTTGAGGATACGCGATGCACGACGACGAATTTGATGAGTTTGAAGAATACTACGACGACATCGATGCGCCGGACTCGCCCTTCGCTCAGGAGACCACCGCGCGGGACATCACTGCGATCCCGACGATCCGTTACTACATAAAATCCTACGCTACGAGCCTTGGCGGCAACGACAAGAAAGCCTGCGAAGCCTTCAAGCAATACGAGTCTCAGGAAAAGTATCGGCGCCTGCAGAACGAACTGACCTGGATGAAGGAAGAAAAGGTCAGCATTCGCATTTGCGACGAACTAATCGGCAAGAAGAGAAGCGGAAGATACGGAAGCTACGAACGCTGGGCCGAACTCATGCTGCTGTGGCTAAACCAGGCAAAAGCCTGACCGCGTACACAGAAAAGGCGCATCGCTCTAGCAACACGCCCTGGTTTCTGATTTTTCAACACCTACCGCAAGTCTCGAGTAACCCGAAGAACACGACACCCCACGCCCTGCCCTACACCTCTCTGCGTGCTCTGTGTGCTCTGTGTTTATATATGTGCAAGACACGACATCGGTAACACTTCACTGACAGGACATAGGTAACAGTTAATCAATTATCTAGTTCTCTGCTATCCACCTTTCTCCCCTGCACAGAACC
>JAUIMJ010000307.1 GCA_030433295.1 bacterium
ATGCGGTGTTTGCTTTTCTCGGGATTCTTGCGTTTCTCGTCGTTGATTTTCGGCGAACTATTGAGAGCAAGGTGCATTTCTTTACGCTGCTGCTCGTGGTTGCTCTGTTGCCTTTAACGCGCGCGCCGGGGATTGCTGTGCTCTGTGGGCTTATCCCGCTGCTCTGGGTGTATCGCAGTGTGTTGGGGGTAAAACGGATGCTTCTCATCGCCGTAGCCTTTATCAGTGCCGCATTTCTTCCGTATGTGAGCTACATAAGAATTTTTGGTTCATCCCGAGAATCCGGCTATGCGACAAGTCTAAGCTCGCTGCTGCAGAAGCCTGAGACCTGGATCGATGCAGTACAGCTATCACTTTGTCAGTTGGGCTATGTCTTTCTCTCCGGGGCCGCGTGGACCCTTCCTCTTGCTCTGCTGATTGCCTGGCAGCTGCGCCGTATTGAGGGTGCGCTCAAATGGAAGGGGTTTCTTACCTTTTGTCTTTGCTCTGCTGCTGGCTTCCTCGGCTTGAGCCTTATACACCTGATACCAAAAGTGGCGCGTGGTGGCGGTAATGGATGGCTAACCTATGGGCGATATGCCGACCCTGCCTTGTTGTTGCTTGTGATAGCCGGCCTGGCTTGCGCCTTCTTTCCGCGTCGTGATGCCTCTCCGTCTCGGTGGTTATACAGGATTGTCGCTCCTGTCGTCTTTGTTGTCGCTATGATTAACTACAGCGATACGAACTGGGCGCCGGTTAATCAGATTGGCCTGGCGCTGTTTGCCAATACTGCTGATAAGCCAATTTTTCTTGTGCTGCTTTCTCTTGCTGCCTTTGGACTTTTTCAGATCCAAACGCAGAACTCGGGAGCCAGAAAGGTGCTTCTTGTCTCACTCCTGCTGTTTAACGTTTTAACGTTATGGGAGGGGGTGTCATACACCGAGGAGCGTGCGCAACGCGGAGAATACGCCCTGGCGGCTTCACATTGGATCCTCGCAAACACGCCGGAACACGCCAAAATCGGCTATCGATGGGACATCGTCCGTGAGCGGGCTCCCGGCGGAATAAAAAAAATGTGGAACATCTATCGGGCTATGATGTTTCGTACCTATCCACGAGCCTTTGTTCCCATACGTGATAAATCCGACCTTAAAAAGGTCGATTATCTTTATACTCTACGCAGTAAAGCCCTGACCTCCGACGATGTTCTGGTGTGGTCCAATCAGGACTACGGTGTATACGAAATACGTGATAGAGAAGATCAGAGCGTCGAGCCGAGTGCTCAGTGAGCTAAGGGCGAGAATATACTAACGAGTGATGCAGGACTTCGTATTGTTTGGGGTATGCATTGGCAATGTATACGTAGCAATACCTTTCGTTGAACTAAGGCATAAAGGTGAATCCCATGACTGAAGAGAAGAAATCCGGGGGCGGTTGCTTCAAAATTTTTCTAATTGTTCTTTTGGTTGTCACGCTTCTTGTCGTTGGTGGGGCCTATTATCTCTATTCAAACTTCTCTAACCTCGCTACGTCCTTTGGCGCGCAGGCCGTTGAGTCAATGGCAGACGGACTGTTCTCAGACCCTTCAATCAGTGAGGAAGAGCGTGAAAAAGGAAAGCTCGTACTCAAGGATTTCGCCGATAAAATTCGTGCAGGAGAAGTATCCATGCAGCAGGGTCTTGCGGTGATTGCAGAAGTTACCACCGGGCCGATCATGGTGCAGATCGGTACTCGTCAGCTTATACAGCTTTGCGGTGCTATACCGGATCTGGAGCAGAGCGAGAAAGATGCCCTTGCTGTAAATAGCAATCGATATGCCTACGGCGCATCTGTCGGGCAGATATCGAAGGAATCCAGCTCGGAGATACTTAATTTGTTCATGGATACCAGTACAGACGAGTCCGGAAAAACTAGTTTCGAACTGCGTGAGGATGTGCGTCCAGAGGATTGCCGTGAGGCAAACAAAAAGATGCAAAGCGCCGCTGATGCTGCTGGAATCGCTCCAGGCGCCTATGAGATTAAGATCAGCGAGCTTGTCTCAGCCTCAATTAAAAGAGGAATGGAGAACCCTGAAGAAATTCTCGGCGCTGATGCGATGAAAGATTTGGGGGCCTTGCAGCAATAAGGCTTGTTTGGGAGTTCCGTTTTGGAAGAGGAAAAGTCAGGTGGTGGTTGCCTGAAGCTGTTCTTAATCATTTCCCTCCTACTGCTCGTCGCAGTAGGAGGGGGGCTGTATTATCTCTACTCCCAGTTCGAGGAAACAGTTATTTCATTTGAGGTTGAGGTTATAGAGTCTATGTCCGACGATTTGTTCACTGATTCCTCAGTGAGCAAGCAAGAGCAGGACGTCGGGAGAGTGCTTTTACGGGATTTCTCCAAAAAGTTGCAGGACGGGGAAATTGACTGGATGCAGGGATTTGCAGTCATAACAGAGGTTAGTATGGGTCCTGTCGCGGCCCATGTCGCATTGAATAAGATGCTTGAGCGCTGTCTTACATTGCCGGAGCTTTCTGAAAGCGAGAAGGATGGGCTGAAAACTAATAGTAGTAGCTACCAATACGGTCTTTCGACAGGAAAGATTCGGCGAGAAGATGCCCAAAATCTAATCAGCTTTTTCATGGACAGGAGTGACGACCAACTACTCATGACAAACCTGAAAATTGATCTTCAGGCGGAACACTGTCGGCAGATAGGCGGGGCTATTGCAGTTGCTGCGGATGACACCAGTGCCGATGGAAGTAGTTACAATCCCAAGCTGAGCGACCTGCTTTCTTCCGCAATCAAAAAGGGACTCGAGAACCCTCGAAAGACGTTCGAATCATCGGCTGAAGTATTTCAGCAATTACAAAAATAACGGTGCGCCGAAAATGAAATAGTGCCGTAGGTGAAACGGTATCGGGCATTCTCTTAAGAATCCACCGATTCTTTCTGCTTTCCGGTCTTTCCGCCGGACTTCTTTTTTCCCTTCTTAGCTTTGGCCCTTGGCTCAAAGCTGAAGGTGATTTTCTCGTCTTTCAGTCCCACGGTTACTGAACCCCCGTCGCTGAGCGCACCGAAGAGCACTTCGTCTGCGATTGGGTCTCTAATTTCACTTTGAATCAATCGATGAATAGAGCGCGCTCCGTACTCCGGACTGTAGCCGTTTTGGGCAAGCCAGGTGCGTGCCTCAGAAGTGATGAGGAGACTCGCCTTCTTGGCCGTGAGCTGGCTGTCAATTTCGGTGATGAACTTATCGACGATTTGCTCAATGACACTGGTAGGCAGACTGTTAAATTTGGCGACCATGTCCAGACGGTTTCGAAACTCGGGTCTAAAGGCCTTGTCTATCGCGCCTTTGCCGACTTCGCGGACCTGGTTTCCAAATCCAATCGCCTGACCGCTCATTCCCTCGGAGCCGACGTTTGAGGTCATGATAAGAATCACGTTTCTGAAATCAGCCTTGCGTCCGCTGTTGTCGGTAAGACTTGCGTTGTCCATTACCTGCAGCAGAAGATTAAAAAGATCAGGGTGCGCTTTTTCGATTTCGTCGAGTAGCAGAACGGCGTGTGGGTTCTTGATGATTGCATCAGTCAGCAGTCCCCCCTGATCGTAGCCGACATACCCCGGAGGCGCTCCGATCAGGCGAGCGACAGTGTGTTTCTCCATGTACTCACTCATATCAAAGCGAATGAGTTCAAGGCCCAATTGTCGTGCAAGTTGTCGAGCAACTTCGGTCTTACCCACACCGGTAGGCCCGGCAAAGAGGAAGGAGCCCACTGGCTTATTGTCAGGAGCCAGTCCGGCCCGAGACCTGCGAATCGCCTTAGAAATTGCATCGAGCGCATGATCCTGACCGAAGACCACCTGTTTTAATTTCTCTGGCAGATCCCTCAGGCGTTCACGATCGCTGGTGCTCACCGATCGGGGAGGAATGCGGGCAATCTGGGCAACTACTTCCTCGACAAGCGGCTTCTTTACCAGTGGAGCCGGGGCATCAGATTCAGCGCTTTCGCTGTATTTGATATTCAGGCGGGCGCCGGCTTCGTCAATAACGTCGATTGCTTTATCCGGAAGAAATCGTTCGTTGATGTAGGTGTTTGAAAGCTCGGCGGCAGAAACGAGCGCAGCTTCTGAGTAGCGAACATTGTGATACTCTTCAAAATGCTTCTGTAGGCCTTTTAGAATGGTGACGGTTTCGCTGACGCTGGGTTCCAGAACACTCACCTTAAGAAAGCGTCGGGAAAGGGCGCGATCTTTTTCGAAGTGATTCTTATACTCCTCAAAGGTAGTACTTCCGATACAGCGAAGACGACCCTTCGTGAGAATTGGTTTGAGCAGGTTTGCGGCATCCATAGTTCCCCCGGAGGTTGCACCGGCGCCGACAATGGTGTGGATCTCGTCAATAAACAGAATTGCGTGCTCGTGTTTCTCCAGAGCCTTAATCACGGATTTTAGTCGCTCCTCAAAATCACCCCGATATCGCGTGCCCGCGACGAGCGAGGCGAGATCGAGGGAGAACACCTCAGCTGACCGTAGCAAGGGTGGCACATCGCCATGACAGATGCGCAGAGCAAGACCTTCGATGAGAGCCGTTTTCCCAACGCCCTGATCGCCGATGAGCAGGGGATTGTTTTTGTTTCTTCTAGCGAGAATATGAACTATACGGTCGATTTCCTCGGCGCGACCAATCAGGGGATCTATGTTTCCGTCGAGCGCTTTACGATTCAGATTCGTCGCGTACAGTTCCAGAGGGTCGCCTTTTTGAGAAGCCTTGCCCTCGTCGCCGGAAGCGTTTTCAAAACGATTGTCCCAGGTGGTTTCAGAACTATGGGAAATGTACTCAAGGACATCCAAACGACTGATGCCCTGCTGCGTCAGGAAATATACCGCGTGGCTCTCACTTTCAGTAAACAGGGCAGCGAGAATGTCCCCACAGGTCAGCTCCTGGGCACTTGAATACTGAGCATGCAGGATTGCGCGTTGAATTACGCGCTGAAATGCAAGTGTTTGCACGGGTTCGAAGGAACCCGTCTCACTGTCTTTCTTCTTTTCAATT
>JAUIMJ010000308.1 GCA_030433295.1 bacterium
CTCTTCCAGTGAGGTATAGAACTCCTCATCACTTAGATCGTACATGAGCTTGACGTTTCTTCGGTATTTCTCGATTCCCCGCTCCTCGGAGTCTTTGAATAAACTGATGAGGTCAGCCCCACCAATCGCAAGCACGTTGTACTTCAGGCGCGCGTCTACCCCGGCGGTGATAGCCAGGTTGATCGCACCACGGCTTATTCCAAAGCCACCGAAATTTTTCTTTCCGAACTCCCGCTCGAAAAAATCAAGAACGATTCGGTCCTTAATCACATTTTCACGCAGGATCTCTTCGAGATAGATGTAGTTCTCTGTTTTCTTAAAGGCAGAGTCGCGATGGACAACGACCGAATCTATGCCACGGTCCGCAAAGTAATGAGCCATGTAGTTAGAAAATATATTTCTTCCACCGAGTACGGGAAAAACGAGGACCACATCTTCACTTCCTCTACCGGTGTCGAAATAGTCCACCCGGGTATGACCAAATTCACTCTCTAAATCGAAGCGTCGAACTACATACGAAGTACTGCGAGTTACTTCATAACCAACAAAATCAGTATACGAAGACCCCACCGCATAATAATTAGAAAAAGATTCAGGACGCTCCCTGGGGCCAACATAGTCATTATCTAAGGGCGTAAAGACACAGGCGCTAAAAGAAAGCATAAGAAGACATGCACAGAGCCTGAACATATACGCCAGCCCGAGAGAAGCACGGCGTTGCGCCGGAGCAGCAGAAGCAGCGGCGCAGCATCGATTGCCATAGCTCAAAGGCATTCGGCAAAGGACTCGACGAAGCATGTGGTGATTGACATGTGTGCGCAAAGGAGAAAACCTTAAAAAAAATGACTAAACCTTCCACCAACAACAGAGGACTCTGGCCGGAGAACGGGGGCAAGAGATAGAAAAACTTGCACCCTTTATGATACCGTACGGCGAAGTATATTTGCAAAGTTTCTTGTTATTCCAGTAATTTAAACACCTCCGGGCACGTGCGTAAGATTATTCACATTGATATGGACGCCTTTTTCGCCGCAGTCGAAGAGCGAGAGAACCCCGCACTCAAATCCCAACCCCTGGTAATTGGTGGGCGGCCGGAAGGGCGCGGAGTTGTTGCCACCGCCAACTACATCGCACGAACGTACGGAATTCACTCAGCCATGTCCTGCGCTAAAGCCTATCGCCTTTGTCCGCAGGCGGTGTTTGTTAAGCCACGCATCGCACTGTATCGAGATGTTTCAAAGGACATGATGGACGTTCTAAAATCGTTCAGCGATTTGATCGAGCCTCTTTCCCTTGATGAGGCGTATCTCGATGTGACTGAGAACAAACATGGGGAACCCAGTGCCACTCGGCTGGCCACACTCATCAAATCAAGGATAGTGGAAGCCACAGGACTTACCGCTTCTGCGGGTGTAGCACCCAACAAGTTCCTGGCAAAGATTGCTTCGGATATGAACAAACCGGACGGCCTGACGACTATTGCGCCTCATCAAATCGCTGATTTCCTGCAAACACTATCCGTGGGTAAGGTTCCCGGGGTGGGAAAAGTCACCGAACGAAAGATGCACGGCCTGAAAATATTCACGATCGGAGATCTGCAGAAGTGTTCGGAATCACAGTTAACCCGGGATTTCGGAAAGACCGGTGCCTGGTTCTATTCCATCGCGAGAGGGGTTGACGAACGCCCCGTCAAGCCTCATCGCCTCGCTAAATCAGTAGGAGTGGAAGAAACATTCCCCAGCGACCTTGAATGTCGCGTGGAACTCTCTGAGCAGCTCTCCCTTCTCTGCACGAGACTGGCCAACCGTCTGGAGAGAAAAGGAGTACTGGGGACGACCTACACCTTGAAGGTTACCTTTAACAATTTTCGTAAAATTACTCGGAGTAGAACAATTTCGGAGTACCGCAGCGAGGCCGATGCCTTGTTCGACATATATCAGACACTGCTGCTCGAACTCGGCGAGGACCAGCCGGCTATTCGCCTCCTTGGAGTCTCGGTTTCCAAGCTGAACAATCAGGAAAATCAGGACAAAAATGGAGGTTCATCCTCGGGCAGCAGCATAAGGACAGGATTACCAGAGCAACTCGAGCTCCCCTTCCCCACGTATTAAGCGACTACTTCCTTTTCTGCCGCCAGCACCTTTTCGTTCAGAGAAACAATAGCGCGTGACAAATCCTCGGCAAATTTCATCATGGTGTCCGGGCGGTCTTTCACGAGATTGAGAAACTGCTCCTTAGACATCGAAACGACCATGCAATCTGTATCTGCGGTAACTGTCGCAATACGCGGATTTTCCGTGAGCGCAGACACGGCACCAAACAGCTCTTCGGTCATGATTTCACCAACCTTCACCCCCTCGACAGTAACCGACGCTCGACCTTCCAGAAGAGTAAATACTCTGTCTCCCGCGATCCCTTCCTCAATGATCACCTCACCCTCAGGAATGATGAGGATTTCCGGAGAAAACAATGCGCTCTCATGGGTATGCTGTGAAAGAAGTTGGGTGATCCAGGAGAAACACAAGCTCTGATATTTCATCCACGCGTCCAACCTGCTCTGGTCTGCCTGTAATGCACCGATGAATTCTGATCTATCGTATATATCAAGCACCACGGCGAATTCGGCAAAAACCACGCTCTCCGAATGCTGAGAGATCAGGTCGCTGGAAATTAAATCACCTTCACCAAAAAAATACAGGAGCTGCTCCTCAGAGGTAACCTTCAGCGCACCGTCCCTCAGTCGAAAGACCTTCTGCGTGTAATCGGGTATGGAACTGAGCGTCGACCCGGTTTTGAGAACATAGCCTTCTTCACCGGGCGTAATTCCTGCCACCACCGCTGCGCTTAGTTCACGCGCAGCTTTTCCGTAGTGATCGGTATTCTCAATGTTCCCTTGCAGTATAAACATTATCTCGAAAGCTTCTCAGTCAAGCGCCCGGCGCGAAGACGCACTGCGGGTAGTGCTCCGGCCAATCCAGGTACCCTCTTGTTAGATGTAGATCAGCGATAGAGGATTTACCAAAGAAGCTTAACGGTATTCTTCAATGACTACAAGAACTTACTTACTAAGGAGAGCCCGGGATCCTGACTTCGGCGCTCAGACCGGAAAGCAGTTCCTGTTTCCCTCTCAGGAAGGAACAGTTGGGCATAGAGGCAAACACTCCGGCGAGGTGCTGAAACAAGGCTCTATATTTTGGGACTCGATGTTTCCAATCATTTTGAGCTGATGCCGCCTGAAGGATGAGCGCATCTCTCAAATTTTGCTCGGCAAAGACGGACAGGCCCCGTTCTATACAATCGCGCAGGGCATCACAGGTATACTCCTCAAAGAGAAAGCTATCTCCGTCATTTCGTTCCGGACGAAAATCGCGCAAGGTAGCACTCAAGCCACCACTGTTTCGAGCAAATACCAGGGTCCCGCTCGCCAGGGCCTCAAGCTGCGTGATACCGCCCGGTTCGTATCTTGAGGGCATGAGGAAAAAATCACTCGCCTGGGTGATCTGAATTGCACTCTGATGAGGCACGAAGGAAAAGAATCCCCTGATTCTGCCCGGATACAGATCCGCAAGCCGATCAATTTCCGCGCGCAGTGCATCGCAGGTGCTGTCTCCCGGGGATGGCGGGCCACCAATCAGAAACTGCACCTTTGGATGGGCCTCTAACACTTCCTCAAGAACGCTACGTCCCGACGAGCAATGATGCGCAGAGAGAAGAGCTATCCCTTTCTGCTCTGTTAATCGGCCAACGAAACTAATGAGGATATTGTCATGCCCTTCAGCAAGCCCGTACTCGCGCTGCACCACCCGCTTCAGGGATGCTTTGTAAGAAGAAATATGGCGAAGAAGACGAGAGGACTTTCGATATGTCCTGAGCAGGGCGCTTTCTCCAAGAGTGCGACGCGCCCCTTCCCCTCCTTTCCAGAAAACCTCTCGCAGCGTCTCAAGATCGATACCATTGCTTATTCCGAAAAGCGATGCTTCGTTAGCAGTGAGCACCGTGGAGAGATTTTCGTCCGCACCAGAACAGAATAACTGGTCGGCGTAGGGTCGACTAACCGTAACAACGCCTTTGGACGAATGAACGATGGCTCCCGACGTCAGGTTGAGAAAACGAGAATCTGCGGTATCACTCAGACCAAAAAAATGCTCGTCATCGAGACCGGTCATCGGCCAGACATCCTCTCCGAACTCATTGACGTAAAAGCGACCCTGGTAGGCTGGACCGGCATTGTGAAGAATATGACAGGTCTCAACATCCTTGAGCTTGGCGCATTCAGCATATGCTGGATCAAGCTTCAATAGCGCAGGCACCAGCGCCGAGGGCCAGTCATTGCTCAACAGCAAATGTGGATGAATCGAAAACTCATCTGCCTTTAGTATCTCCAGGGCACCTCGCGACAGAAAGAGTGCTTTTCGCAACTGTTCTTCACTGGAGTTCCCTGAATACAGAGAATCACCCAGAATCGGATGATGCAGCAGATACACCCGCAGTCCCTGATGCTCTGCCAGATACACCTCCGCAACGACAGTGCGAGGATGTGACTTACATCGAGCAGTACCCGAAAATCTGGTTTCGCCAAAGGCTATCCGAACCTTTCCTGCGAGCGTAAGCGGCACGCGGGCTCCCATCAAGGGCAATCCATCGTTCAATATATCCTGAGCGGAGGTATGCTTACTGCCCTGCGCTTCATGATAGAGCGTAGAAATTATCGTGCACGATGTTCCGGAAAGAACCAGGGACTTTGAGAGCCCAACCACAACCTGGGCCAGTCCTCCGGCAATTGCCTGCGGTCCCTCAGGAGCAATGAAGACCACCTCACCAATTCCCACAGACTGCAGAATGGAAATGACTCTTCGAAGCCTGGAACCCGAAATCCCTCGGCGTTTCTCGACTACGACAGATTTTGTCATCGCTGCGGGCGAGCTCAATGTGGGCGTTGCACGCTCCTCTTCAAGTGCCAATAGCGCCTTTCGGTAGTAGCGAT
>JAUIMJ010000020.1 GCA_030433295.1 bacterium
AACTTCACGAAGTATTTCTTACGATGACCCTGATAAACCTCGGGCTCCTCGCGTTTTCGGCTCTTACCATCTCAATGTTTAAAACACAGGTCTGCCGTATCCACGGAGTGATGTTCGGTCTGTCAGAGGAATCGATTCGCCTTGTCTGCTATGCCTATCTGGCCGTCTATAAGATACTGATTATCGTCTTCAACATGGTCCCGCTGCTTGCGCTCTATACGCTGGCTTGAGCGTAAACTCGGGTTATTGATGTACCGACGCACGTGTGCTCTCCCTCCGGAGCAATTATTTGCTACATTTTAGTGATTGCTCTAAAAGTTCCAGTCTTCATCCTCGGTATCGACCGCAGTTCCAATGACGTACGAAGAACCGGAGCCCGAAAAGAAGTCATGGTTTTCATCAGCGTTGGGCGAGAGTGCTGATAGTATGGCGGGGCTCACGTTTGTGAGTTCTGCAGGGAACAAAGCTTCGAACCCAAGGTTCATGAGAGCTTTATTCGCATTGTAATGCAGAAATGTCTTCACATCCTCTGATAGGTGGACGCAGTCGTAGAGGCTTTCAGTATAGCGTGCTTCGTTGTCGTACAGCTGCATCATCAGATCGATTGCATAGTTTCTCAACTCAAGTTGCTCCATAGGAGTACATTTGTTGAAGGCCTGTTGAAACTTGTAACCAATGTAGTAGCCATGCACCGCTTCATCTCTGATGATAAGTCGAATTAAATCAGCGGTGTTTGTCAGACGCGCTCTGCTCGACCAATACATCGGTAGGTAAAAACCCGAGTAGAAAAGGAATCCTTCAAGGAACACGCTCGCTATTTTTTTCTTCAGCGGGTCTTTTGACTCATACGTGTCGAGAATCAGGGTCGACTTCTGTTTGAGGTAGGGGTTTGCCTCACTCCATTCATACGCATCGTCGACATCTCTGCTTGAACAGAGCGTTGAGAAAATTGAGGAATAGGAGCGGGCATGTACTGCCTCCATGAAGGCAATGTTACAAAGCACTGCTTCTTCATGAGGGGTTACCGCATCGGGAATCAGCGACGGCGCTCCCACGACACTCTGTATGGTGTCCAGCAGGGTCAAGCCAGTAAATACACGAATTGTGAGTCGTTGCTCTTCACCAGTGAGCTGCCCCCAGGAAGGGATGTCGTTTGAGAGAGGGACTTTCTCCGGAAGCCAGAAGTTTGTAGTCAATCTGTTCCAGACTTCAAGGTCCTTATCGTCGACGATTTTGTTCCAGTTGATAGCTTGAACCTGGTTCAGGTTTTCTTTCACGGGTACATCTATGGCGGGGTTTGCAGACACAACATTCTCCTCAATCGTATGATGCTATAAACTACAGGATACGCATCCCTGTACTTCGGTTCCTTCGAGGGCCATTTGTCGGAGACGAATATAGTAAATCGTCTTTATTCCTTTTCGCCAGGCGTATATCTGTGCCCTGTTGATATCTCTGGTAGTGGCGGTGTCCGGGAAGAACAGAGTAAGCGAGAGTCCCTGATCCACGTGCTGACTTGCTGCAGCGTACGTGTCAATTATCTTCTCTGGACCAATAGCATAGGCGTCTTCGTAGAACTCGCGATTGTCGTTATCCATAAAGGGTGCCGGGTAATATACGCGCCCTATTTTTCCTTCCTTCCTAATTTCTATTTGTGAAGCTATCGGATGAATGGAAGACGTTGAGTTGTTGATGTAGGAAATGGAACCCGTAGGAGGTACGGCCTGCAAATAGGCGTTATACATTCCTGTTTTCATTACTTCTGCTCGCAACGATTTCCAGTCATTTGTCGTCGGAATTGCGATATTTGCATCCTTAAAGAGCTTTCTCACTCGAAGTGTTTTTGGCTCCCACTTCTGTTCGGTATATTTATCGAAGTACTCACCGCTTGCGTATTTTGAACGCTCAAAGCTATCAAATGTCTCGCTTCTCTCTCGTGCGATGAGATTTGAAGCACGTATGGCGTGGTATGTTACTGTGTAGAAGTACATGTTGGTAAAGTCCACACCTTCTTCGGAGCCGTAGTGAATTCTCTCTTTAGCGAGATACCCGTGGAGATTCATCTGGCCAAGGCCGATTGCGTGTGAACGTCTGTTTCCTTCGGCCACAGATGGCACGCACTCGAGATTGCTCATGTCTGATACTGAGGTGAGAGAGCGAATTGCGGTCTCAACAGTCATTCCGAAGTCATCGGATTGCATGGCCCTGGCGATATTCATTGAGCCAAGGTTGCAGGAAATGTCCGACCCTATGTGGTCGTAGTCAAGGTTTGCTTTGTATGTGCAGGCATCGCTGACCTGAAGAATTTCAGAGCAGAGATTACTCATTGTGACCCTGCCGTCAATGGCATTCGCACGATTGACTGTGTCTTCAAACATTATGTACGGGTAGCCGGATTCAAATTGAATCTCTGCGAGCGTTTTAAAGAACTCCCGAGCATTAATTTCAGACTTGGTGATACGAGGATTCTCCACCATTGCGTAGTACTCTTCGGTTATGGACACCTCAGAGAAAGGCTTTCCATAGAACTTCTCAACATCATAGGGAGAGAAGAGGTACATTTTTTCATTATTCTTTGCGAGCTCGAAGGTGATGTCCGGTATGACGACGCCGAGTGAGAGGGTTTTGATACGAATCTTCTCGTCAGCATTTTCCCGTTTCGTGTCTAGAAACCGATATATGTCGGGATGATGCGCGTTCAGGTACACCGCTCCGGCCCCCTGTCGCGATCCCAGTTGGTTCGCGTAGGAAAAGGAATCCTCGAGCAGCTTCATAATGGGGACAACACCGGAGGATTGCCCCTGGACCTTTTTGATCGGAGCTCCAACTTCCCTGACATTGGACAAGAGGAGGGCAACTCCGCCGCCGCGCTTCGACAGCTGCAGTGCGGAATTGACCGCACGACCGATGGACTCCATGTTGTCCTCAATCCGAAGAAGAAAACAGGAAACCAGCTCGCCACGCTGTTTTTTTCCCGCGTTCAGAAACGTTGGAGTTGCGGGCTGAAAGCGCCCGGAGATGATTTCATCAACGAGATGGCGGGCCATTTTTTCGTCACCCCGGGCAAGGGTTAGCGCCACGATTACTACTCTGTCCTCGTATCGCTCCAAGTAGCGCTTTCCGTCAAATGTCTTTAAGGTATAGCTCGTATAGTACTTATATGCCCCAAGAAACGTAGGGAATCGGAACTTCTTCGCGTAGGCATGGTCGTATAGGCCGCGAACGAAATCAAAATCATACTGCTCCAACACCTGGCTATCACGAGGTGCCCGAGCTTCTCCTCAAGGTTGTGGAAAAAAACGGTATTTTGATTTACGTGCTGGAGGAAAAACTGCCGAGCAGCTTTTCTGTCCATGTCGAATTGTATCTTCCCCTCGTCGTTATACAGATTGAGCATCGCGTTGAGTGAGTGATAATCGAGTTCGGTGGTGTCCTTTCCGGCCCAACTTTTCTCGATTACTTCTACTGCGTTAACAGGTTTTTTTTCCGTGTTCTCAGCCGCGAGACCCATAATTAAACATTCCTTCTTCTACTTTTTTTATCTAGTAAACACCACTCTCGCAGTCGATGGCTCCACGCGGGACCACCTTCTCCTGCTCATCCCAAAACTTCGATACTCCCCGACGCACCGTGTCAACCTCCTCGGGGGTACCCATCAGTTCAAATTTATAGAGCAGGGGAACGCCACACTTTTCGGCGATCACATTACCCGCAAATCCGAAGTATCTTCCAAAATTTCTACTTCCCGACGCGATAACGCCGCGCAGGTGAGAGCGATTTTTCTCATCGTTCAGAAATCGGATCACCTGTTTCGGTACGGCTCCGCTACCATTAGCTCCTGCAAAGGTCGGAGAAATGAGAATGTAGTTCTCGGATACGCGGAGTCTCTGCTCGCTGTTAGAGAGAGGAATGCGAAGTGACCGCAGCCCAAGTTTCTCAACAAAACGATGCGTGTTTAACGACGCACTTGAAAAATAAACGAGCAGAGGAGTCACGATTTAGCCCAGCGTTCCAATCTTGTCCGGGCGGAAACCCGACCAGTGTTCATCTCCCGCGATGACCACCGGTGCCTGGCGGTAGCCCATGTCCATGACTTTTTTCATGGCACTTTCGTCCTCAGAAAGGTCAACTATTTGATGAGCAATTTCTCTTCTCTGCATTTCACTGATAGTGGCTGTGCATTGAACGCAGGCGGGCTTACTGTAGACGGTTACCATGGGCCGACTCCTATGAATCTTGATATTATATGTCGTGATTTTCTGGAAAGAATCGCGATCGATTTAATGCTTTTCGAGGCGAAGCCGGTTTGACCGGGGAACTGCTCTTAGCCACAACATATAGTTGGGCAGCTCGGGTAGATTGTCAATATATAGTTTTTTAGAAATTTAGCCCGAGTAAAAAGGTGTGTTTTGATTTGTGCTTCACATGGTTCCGTTTACGATGAAACTCCGTGTATCGCGGCAGCTGGTTTGCCAACGATAGAACGTACGTTTTCGTCTTCTTGTTTTGTCTTTTCGACCTGCAATTCAGCACCTCTGAGATACTAAAGTACGTGCTGCGCAGCGCGAAGCATCTGTTTGGTTTACAGATTGGGCAGGCGTTCTTAACCCCTAATAATCGGCTCGATATGCCCATCGACATAATGTAAGGCAGGAGACTCTTAACCGTGAATCAGTTGCGTCTTGAGAAACCAGGTCACTTCACGCTCGAAACGAATATTGATGTTCCACGCCTGTCGAATGCCGACGAAGTGCTCGTTAAAGTCCATAGAGTAGGCATTTGTGGAACAGACTTACATGCCTATCGAGGGGCTCAGGCTTTCTTCACGTATCCCCGTATTCTTGGGCACGAACTGGGTGTAGAGGTTGTGGAAGCAGGCGCAGATGTTGTGGGTCCTGGCGTTGGCGATCTCTGTGCCGTAGAGCCTTATCTGTATTGTGGTACCTGTATCGCTTGCCGAAATGGCAGGACAAACTGTTGCACCAAAATGCAGGTATTGGGCGTGCATACGGACGGTGGTATGCGCGAATACATTGCGGTACCAGCTAACAAACTATTGCCGTCACAGACACTGAGCCTTGACCAGCTTGCACTTGTTGAGATGCTCGGTATAGGGGCCCATGCTGTCGACCGCGCGCAGGTGAGTGAGGGAGAGAACGTCCTGGTGATTGGTGCCGGACCGATTGGCCTGGGAACTATGCAGTTTGCCCGTGCAAAGGGTGCTCGTGTGATAGCCATGGACATGCAGGAGGCTCGTCTGAAGTTTTCTCAGGAAGGTATCGGTGTTGATGCGGTGGTGCTTGCCGGCGCAGATGCAGCGGAGCAGGTGGCCAGCCTGTGTGATGGAGAGGGACCTAGCGTGGTCTTTGATGCCAGTGGCTCCCGCACGGCCATGGAGAAGAGTTTTGACTATGCTGCCCATGGTGCTCGCGTGTGTTTTGTTGGGCACACGAAAGGAGAAATTGCATTTCACAATCCGACGTTTCACGGAAAGGAGCTGACGCTGCTTGCTTCTCGAAATGCCACAAAAGACACCTTAGCTTTTGTAATCGAGCAGATAGAAGCGGGTGCCGTTAATACCGATCCCTGGATTACGCACCGCGTATCCATGCAGGGGCTTGTTGAAGAGTTTGAGTCCTGGCTCAGACCGGAGACGGCTGTGGTGAAAGCCATGCTTGAGGTGTCCTAGTGCTACGATTCTTTTCTTAGCTAAATCAGCAGTTTGTTTTTCTTAGGAAACACCTTGATTCAGGTGTTTTGACTTCGAAAGCCGATGTAATTACTCTGGTATGGTCTGGGCGCGTTGCCCGGCACATTAGGTTACGCACACTGTGAGGTTTCATCGTGCTTTTGATCTGTGATTGTCCCGTAGCCGCACTTGGCTGGGGAAAGCTTTTGGGAAGGGAGATACACGGAGTTTCCGAAAAGGAACTCGACGACATGGATACGGTCGAAGATGGTTTGATTGTTCGGCTGCGACACGCCGGTCTCCGCGGAGACATAGGCGTGCCTCAGAGCAAACTTGAAGACCTTCTGAAAAAGACTTCAGGCAGGCTATTACTGCTGCTTGAGGGTGATGCTCAGGACTGGCCGCTTCTCATTCGCATGAAGGGATACGGCATCAAGCATCTGTGTTTTCTTACGGCGGATGTTGAAGAGCTTCGTGCTGCGACGGAGTCCATGCTGAACGGTGGCGAGATGTCCTCTCGTCTGCTTGAGGCGGTCTCTCGGCTTGCAACGCATCGTAGGACTGTGAGCGACCTGGGTAACGAGCGACCGCTCACCTCTCGAGAGACTGACGTCGTAATGCTTGTTGCGGTCGGCTTGACGAACAAGCAGATCGCCGTTGAGCTCAACATCAGTTATGAGACTGTTAAGGAGCATGTTCAGCATATCCTGCGAAAGCTGAACTGCACTGACCGTACGGTGGCTGCAACGAAAGTCGCAGCTTCTATCTTCCCTAAAAGCGGGCGCAAAGCGGCCTAGGAGATACGATGAAGGGATTCACCATAGAACGGGGCGAGCTGATGCTCGTACCCGTTCTTTTATTTGTACGGTATCTGCAAAAATTATCGCAAGGGAAGCTGAACGCGGTAGCTATCATCGGAAGCCTCGCGAAGTAGTATGCCACTGAGCGCTGTGCCCGCCTCAAGCCTGAATGTGCCATACTGTGATATCTCACCCGGCTTGCAGTCTACCGCGGTTGTTGAGTTAGCATCCAATGTCGCGCTGGCATTTGAAATCAGATTTCCATCGTCATCGAGAAGGGAGTAGTCAAAGGTGACCTCATTGTTGCCGGGGTTACTCAGAAGGACCCGACAATCCTGCTCGAAATAGGTATTGAACGAGGCTCTACTGAGCATGGTGAGTGGCTCTTCGAGGCTCGTGGCGTAGGCGTAGCTGAGTCCCGGCGGGTCTTCGAACGTCCGTCCATACTGAAGCACGTAGGCCTGTGCTCCGTTGATGGTGTCGCCCTTGACTCGCACATGACCAATATCCCCGGTACTTATGCCATCGAGAATAGTATGCGCACTCGCTTTCGCGGCCAGCCCGAGAGATTGACTGATGAGAAGAGTTCCGGCTGAGTCATACGCAGAGAGCTCAATGGTCTGGAAGCTGTCGCTGGTATTAGCGACCTCGACGACGGCAGTTGCGCTATCTCGATCGAAGGGGGCTACAATCTGACGACGAGTTCCCTTATTTGCGGTGAGCAGAGAAGCGGCATACAGGGAGTCGCGTTCTCCGGCATTGTCGTAGTAGTAGCGAACATTCCTCATAACGAAAGATACCATGTCGGAGTCTGGTCGCCATTCGACAAGACCGATATCAGCGGAACCGAGTCTCGGACAGTTTTCATTTTCAAAAGGGATAGCGTGTACGCCTACATCCAGGCGCGACTTGCCGTCGAGCTGCAAGCGCCGCTCGCAGATCATGTCACCGCTCTGACTCCATAAGTAAAGACTCCCGCTCTCAGTATTCTCGCTGATATTGCTGAGCTGAATCCAGTTTGTCACCAGATTGTCTCTGTCACTTTCTCGCAAGCTTGGGTGGAAGGTATTGAAGGGCACGAATTGTCTGCCCCGTTCTCCCGCTGCGGCGGGAACCGCAAGGGCGTGCTCTATAACTATGTCGTTGCCTTCCGCAATGCCAAGCTTGTACTGAACAATTCTTCCGTCGTAGTCACCAGGCACCCCGTTGTGACCTATCTTCATCGAGCCGTAGGTGTTTTCGATGAAACCACTCATGTCGTGTACGAGCAGGTCTAGCTGCTGTTCCAGGCTGAGAATTGCACCTGAAACCGATTCTTCCTCTCCCGAGGAGTCAAGCAGTGAGAAGTTGAGACTGATGCTCCCCGCCGAGAGTCCGGTATTCTCGAGGACACTGAACATTGGCGGGAAGTGAGCATTCCACTCAAGCAGCAGCTCTGTCGGCAGAGAAAAGCGCTTACTGCCCGAATCAAGGGGATCGCTTCTGTTTGTTACCTCATCGCCATCATTGCTGAGATCCTTATCGGTGTCGGCGTTCAGTGGATCTGTGCCAAGCGCGACCTCCGGTCCGTCTCGTAAACCATCACCGTCGGTATCGGGGTTGAGGGGATCGCTTCCAATGGTGTTTTCATCATCGTCACTCAGGTCATCACCGTCGTCATCGGGGTCGAGACCACTCGGGATGCCGTCACCATCATGATCCACACCGGAGAGTATTTGTGTCTCGCTGCTCGCCGTGTTGTTTGTGCTGTCATTGTCAGTGGTAGCGCTGCTTATCGTAGTAGTCGCGCTGATGATTGTGCTCAGATCTTTGGGGATATCCACCGTGATGCTGATGTTTGCGGAGGAACCAGCGGCAAGAGTAGCCCGTGTGCAGCTTACCGTGTTTGTCGCTGTACTGCATGTCCAGCCACTTGCCGTGATGCTGGTGATCGCGCTATTTTCCTCCGGAAGCTCAATCACGTTTGAAACATTGACTGCATCACTTGGGCCATCGTTGCTGCTTGCTATGGTATAGGTTAGTGTGTTGCCACCAAGCAGGGGGTCGGCGGAATCGCTGATAGTAACGAATAGATCCGCGCGGGTCGTGACCGTACTCGATTCAGAATCGCTGTTGTTGCCGGAGTTTGAATCAAACGTCGCCGAGTTCACACTTGCCGTGTTGCTCATAGGTGAGGCCGTCGATTGATTAAGCTGCACTGACAGGAGGATATCGGGAGCTGCTCCCAGTGCGGCAGTTGCACGACTACAGCTCACAAGCCCCATGCTCTCAATGCAGGTCCATCCGTTTCCTGAGGCAGTGACGAATGAGGTATTTGCCGGCAGGGTGTCTGTGACCGTGATGCTTGTCAGGGCTGCGTTCGGACCGAGATTGTTAACGCTCAGGGTGTAGTCGAGAGTGTCGCCCGCTATTGCCGGGCTCTGCACGGCTGTTTTACTGATGCTGAGATCGGAAACGTATCCAAACGCCTGGCCGAACACCTCAAACTCGTCATTTACAAGCATTCCTGAGTCGTCGTCACCTGTCCAGACGATGAGAAAGCGATTGTGTACTGTGCTGAATGCAAGTGCCGGAGCGAGTGCATTGAAGTTTGTGCTGCCGTCGCTTGCGCCCATGTCGCTGATGCGGGCATCGTTACTGCCAATTGAGGTTCCGCTCTGTGCATCGATTCGCTGGGCGTAGATTTCATTTTCCCCGTCGACAAGCGAGCCGCTGTCGTCATCTCCCTGCCAGACGACGAGATACTCACGCGCGAGCGAATTATACGTGACTCGAGGTTTTACCGCGCTGAAAGAGAAATCCCCGTCGCTTGCGCCCATGTCGCTGATTCGCTGATCATTGGTCCCGAGTTCCGAACCGTTTACTCCCGATATCCGCTGCACGAATATTTCGAATTCTCCATTGACGAGACTACCCGTATCGTCGTCACCTTCCCAGACGACCAGATACTCATTGTCATTGGCGTTGTACGTGATAGCCGGCCCCACCGCGTCAAATGCGGCGTCTCCGTCCGTGCTGCCCATATCGCTGATTCGAAAGTCATTAGCCCCAACCGCGGAGCCATCGGAGGCATCCAGACGCTGCGCAAATATCTCGAACTCTCCGTTAACGAGGCTTCCCGTGTCATCATCGCCCTCCCAGACCACGAGGTACTCGTCGTCCTGACTGTTGTAGGCAACGTCGGGCTGCGCGGCATCGAAATTGGTGTCGCCGTCACTTGCCCCCGCGTCACTTATGCGAAAGTCATTCGTCCCGACGGGAGCGCCAGTAGCCGCATTTATTCGCTGACCATATATTTCAAACTCTCCATCGACGAGAGAGCCGGTATCGTCGTCACCCTCCCAAACTACAAGATATTCATTTGCCGTACTGTTGTAGGCTACCGCAGGTCTCAGGGCATCGAAGTCCGTGTCCCCGTCCGTAGTTCCCATGTCGCTAATGCGGATGGCCGCCCCGATTCGGCTACCGTCTCTGGCATCTATTCGCTGGCCATAGATCTCGAATTCTTCGTCGCTGCTGTCGTCGGCTGACCATACGATGAAGTATTCGTCGTCGCTGCTGTTGTAGGCTATCGCTACGGATTCTGCGGCGAAATTGGTGTTTCCGTTCGGGCCGGCGTTACTAATACGAAAATCATTGTCGCCAATATTTTGTTGTGCCGAAAGTGGACAGCAGAAAAGCAGTGAAAAAAGGAAGGTCTTTGCGATTAGGCAAATGCAATAAGAGATACCGCAGAGCACAGCTCTCGCTTCGAAGAAGTGGGCCCGAGCTGCCAGTGCCCGACCCGAATGTGCCTGACCTTTTAATGGAGGAGGCATATAGACAATGCAATGATTTAAAGTTTGCTAACGCAAATATCCGTTTAGATCGCTAAGGCCAATGCTTAGTGATTTTTATGTGAGCGTAACAGCGTGCCCCTGATTTGATGACGGGATGTTTTCAGGATACTGCGACAGAATTGGAATCCCCTTGCTCCTGACTCCTAATATACCAGAATTATGGAAGGTTGCGCCAGTGCCGTGGTGCATGCGCCATGGTGCTACGCAATAATGTTCGAGCGTTGGGTAATGGCTTACACAACGGCAATTCGCAGAATCGATCCGATTTCTACCGTTTCTGTTTTCTTCGAGAGATAGTACCTCATGGCATGTTTTTCGCAGCCATGTATGTGGGGGGAGTGAAAATCTTTACGGTGACTTCGACTTTGGCTGGGCGGAGTCATATCCAATTTCTTTCTTTGTGTATCGGCAGTAGCGAGCTGTTGCTTAGTCGATCGATCCTCCCTTATCTGCGTGTTTCCATCTGGTTACTACGCTGGCTCCAGGAATAGCTTCCAGGGAACGAGTCACTATTTGTACTATTTTCCTGAGGGGCTTTCATGAAGCAGTGTATCTGGGTTTTTTCTATTCTTCTTTTCTTTGCGCTTCCGGCGCAGGCGATAAATCTCGATCAGTTTAAAATTCAAAAGGTCGTGCAGAGTGGTCTCGAGCTGCATATACATGGCGACCATTTTACGAAAGGTAAGTCAACAGAGTTACGCGTTCTCCTGGCAGGTGAGCAGCTTGAAATTATTAGTCGCAGCAATACCGTTCTTGTGGTGTCGGTCGGGGAGGATGTTGAAGGAGGGACCTATCGCCTCGATATAGAACGTTCGCGCTCGAGGCGTCGCTGGTATCCGGTTCGACGAAGCATTTATGTTGCCGTACGAAGTCCTCTCGAGGAGGGGCAGGTCGGGCCTGAGGGTCCTCAGGGTCCTCAGGGCGAGCAAGGCCCTCAGGGGGAGCAGGGTATACCGGGTGAACAGGGTATACCGGGTGAACAGGGTCCCGAGGGCGAACAGGGTCCAAAAGGTGATACCGGGGCCGTCGGACCTACGGGTCCGCAAGGCGACACTGGACCTACGGGTCCGCAAGGCGACACTGGACCTAGGGGTCCGCAAGGCGACACTGGACCTAGGGGTCCGCAAGGCGACACTGGACCTACAGGTCCGCAAGGCGACACAGGTCCGCAAGGACCTAAGGGTGACACCGGCGCGACAGGTTTGCAGGGTGAAACGGGTGCCGCAGGTCCCCAGGGTGATGCCGGACCTCAGGGTTTACCGGGTGATGTTGGACCGCAGGGTCCGCAGGGACCACAAGGTGACACGGGACCACGAGGTGAAACTGGACCACAGGGTGAAATGGGACCCCAGGGTATTCCAGGGGTAGCCGGACCGCAGGGACCTCAGGGTGAAACGGGTCCTCAGGGTATACAAGGTTTGCAGGGACTCACCGGAGCTACCGGTCCACAGGGTGAAGCCGGGGCTACAGGTCCACAGGGTCCTAAAGGCGATACTGGTGCGCAGGGTATTCAGGGTGCACAGGGTATTCAGGGTTTCCCCGGGCCGATGGGTCCTCAGGGCGTTCCGGGCGCTAAAGGTGACACGGGTGCAACGGGTCCCAAAGGTGACACTGGCGCTACTGGTGCACAGGGCGCGACCGGTGCAAAAGGTGATACTGGTCCTGCAGGGCCGCAGGGACCACAGGGGATACAGGGTTTTCCCGGGCCTCAGGGGCCTGCCGGTCAGGATGGCGCACAGGGGCCTGAAGGTCCGCAGGGTCCCCAGGGTGAATCGGGTGTCACGGGTCTCGATCTGGAGAATCACTGTAGCTGCGCGATGATTGATACCAGCGACGAAACTATGGATCCAATACTCTGTCCGGCCGGTCAGTATATGGCCGGTTTTACTCAGGCGTCTGATTGCGGAAATCGCGAGAACTGCGTTACTGCTATCTACTGCTGTAGCATCTGTACGGTCGAGTAGCCCTGAGTATCGGCGCGGAGCTTCGGTGCTGTGGTTCTGCGAGGTGGACTGCTGCAGATATTCCGTTGTAGGCTCTTATCACGTGGGGTCTTCGTCTCATCGGGATAGGGGCTGATTACGCGCTTCCTGTCGTCGATTGTATGTCGCTGACCCGCACTTCTTGAATGGTGCTATCGAGTCTTATCTGAGAGCTGCGTGCTGGTATGAAACCACATCTGCGGGACGCCGAGGGAAAACCCGTACGCACGGGCACCGCTCTAAAAGTCGGATACTGGCTGATGCCTGGTATCGGGCACAGCGCTCGATGGCAGGCAGTAGTTGACGACCTCGCTTCCCGATACTCGGGCCCCGCATTCGAACCGCATCTCACGTTGTATTTTGGCCCGCTCCTTCCTGAAGACACCCCGGAGGTCCTTGCTGACTTGTCCAATGAAATGCTTGGGAAGATCCGCTTAAACGTTCTGGGACTTGGATTTTCCGATGTTTTCACCCAGAGTTGTTTTTTGCAGATGGAAGGCGTGCCGCAACTTGCAGGCGTCTCAGATATGTTGCGCGAAAAATCTTTTCAGCCCTTTGACTATGTTTTAGCCCCTCACATGAGCCTGTTCTACGGCGCACTTTCGCCGGGACAGCGAGAGGAAATTCGCACAGGAGTGGAACTCCCGAAGTATATCGACTTTGAAGGCGTATGGGCTGTGTCCGGTCCTGCGACGGTCGAATCCTCCGAGGATGTCCTTGCCTGGCGAATGTTGGCGCAGGCCGAAGAGCCGCTCTAGGACAGCTCGTCTGAGACAATCTTGTACTTCGGATCCTCGAGTATGTTGACGTCGATAATCTTTGCCGAATGATCCAGTAACCTGCGGCAATCATCACTTAGATGCTTTAGGTGGAGGGTTTTTCCGCGCTTCAAATAGCGTTCGGTGAGTTTGTTGAGCGCCTCAATTGCTGAGTGATCAACCACCCTGCTTTCGGCGAAATCGATTATGACTTCCTCAGGGTCATTAACGGGGTCGAATTTTTCATTGAACACTGTTGTGGAAGCAAAATACAGCGGACCATACATCTCATAGTGTTTTACCCCATCAGCGTCGATGTACTTTCTCGCGCGGATGCGGACGGAATTCTCCCAGGCAAAGACCAGCGCTGAGATTACTACGCCGACCATCACCGCCAGCGCAAGGTTATGAAAGAATATCGTAATCAGGGTTACGACCAGCATGACGAGCACATCATGCAGGGGAACTTTCCCAAAAGCACGTAGACTCGCCCACTCAAAGGTTCCAATGGCGACGATGAACATAACCCCGACAAGCGCTGCCATCGGAAGCTTTTCGACGATTGGCGCACCTACGAGAATGAACACGAGCAACGTTAGTGCGGCAACGACACCCGAAATGCGATTCTTGCCGCCGGCACTGATGTTGATAAGGCTCTGCCCAATCATTGCGCAACCGCCCATTCCACCAAACAAGCCCGTAACGACATTCGCAAGTCCCTGTCCGAGACACTCGCGATTCCCCCGTCCTCGTGTCTCGGTGATCTCATCGATAAGGCTCAGAGTCAGCAGACTCTCAATCAGACCCACTCCTGCCATGATCGCCGCATAGGGGAAAATAATCTTCAGCGTTTCGAAGGTGAAGGGAACATTGGGTAGGTGAAAGGGTGGTAGTCCGCCCGAGATTGACGCGATATCTCCGACTGACTTGGTCTCAATATCAAAACCAAGAACAAGAGCTGAAACCGCAATGATTCCGACAAGCGAGGAGGGAACCGCGCGGGTGATCCTTGGGAATAGCCAGATAATACCCATGGTCAATGCGACCAGTCCCAGCATCAGATACAGCGGGTCACCGCTCAGCCATTCCATGCTGCCGTCCGGAGCGGTGGTCTGGAACTGTTCGAGCTGAGCCATGAAAATTACAATTGCAAGGCCATTCACAAAGCCAAACATAACGGGATGCGGAACCAGACGGATGAACTTACCAAGCCGGAGGTATGCTGCGAGCAGTTGTAGAATTCCCATGAGAACTACGGCTGCAAGGAGGTATTCGAAGCCATGTGATTTCACCAGCGGGGCGACGACAACGGCAATCGCTCCGGTCGCGCCGGAGATCATCCCGGGTCGTCCTCCGGCGATGGACGCAATCAGTCCGATCGTGAAAGCTGCGTAGAGACCGGAAAGGGGCTGCACGCCAGCGATGATAGAGAATGCCACCGCTTCCGGGATAAGTGCCAGAGCGACAGTAAGCCCCGAGAGTACTTCATTCTTTATATTGTGATCCTTGTTGCTAAACAGACGTAGTGGCGACATTTAATTTAAGCTTATTTGTAGTAGGGAATAGGACAAAGGAGCGGGACTTATAGCCCTTATTTCCTAGCAGCACAATAGAGAAATCGAATTTCTGGGTTTGTATCAGGCACTTACCTGAGTGGTTTTAATGCTGACATTCGTTTCCCCTTCGTGTGGCATCGATGGAAGAGGAATTTGAAACGCAGAGCACACAGAGCACACAGAGCACACAGAGCACACAGGGCACACAGAGCACACAGGGCACACAGAGAGGTGGAAGGATAGGCGCGGGGTGTCTTGTTTTATTGTGCTCCTGGATCTGCTCACAGCTCGCTCAGGTACGCGACAGGCATCGGGGGCGGCCGAGTCCTGCATGACGCAAAATCTATTCCCTCTCTGTGTGCTCTGCGCGCTCTGTGTTTCAAATTCCACACCCCGGATCGTCACGGCATTTTTCTCCGCCACGTCTCATGACTCGTCTATCTCAAGTCCGACAAATCAGCCTCGCTTGCTTAGATGAGACTCTCTCAATCTTTTAAAAAAATACGCAGCATGTCGTATTCAAGCTAAGAAAATTTCCAGCAATGTTTTTGCTTTTGATCTGCAACGTTTTATTCAAGTTTCACCAATTTTTTCTCTTTGTATTTTGCAAAAGAAAACGTCGAAAAATTTTTCTTGTTCAAACATCGACTTAGAGTTGCGTGACGAACATTCGTTTACAGTCTGATGGAGCAGGCGTAACCTAGAGGGTGGTTGAGGCGGAATGAGCCGCTAAACCTTAACTTTTTTTGTTACATTACTTTAATTGGTGTTGCTTATGTTTTCCCAAAGTTTCAAAACACTTTGTGCGTCTGTAGCGCTATCCGTGCTTCTCTTAGGGACGGTGCCCGTGTTCGCAGAGAGTCAGCTCGATGAGATGATTAGTCCCGTTACTAATCCCGTGCAGTTTGAGGATCCACGGAGTCAGACATCCGTACGCACGATATTCATGTATCACAAGATTCCCAGTGAGTTTATTACCGGAAGCGGTGATATACAGCTCTGGGCCGCTCAGGCGCGTCTTGCTTTGACAGACAGACTTTCCTTTCTGGCAACGAAAGACGGCTATATTCAAATCAATTCAGATCAGGTTCTTGATGATAGTGAAGGCTCAGCGAACTTAGCCGGTGGCTTGCAGTATGCCTTTTTCAAAGACGACGAGAAGGGGCAAATCGCGACAGCGGGTTTGCGCTACGAATGGCAGACCGGTGATCCGGCGGTCTTCCAGGGAACCGGGGATGGCAGCATCGCGCCTCATCTCTCCGGGGCGATCGCTCTCGGCGATATCAACCTGATGGCATACACTGATTTGCGATTGGGTCTGAATGATGAGGATAGTGATTTCTGGGATCTCAGTCTGCATGCGGATTATGAAATCGCAAATTTTTATCCATCCCTTGAAATGAACCTGGTGCACGTAATGGACGCCGGAAGCCGCCTGCCGCTTGCGGGAGAGGGCTTTGACCTCGTTAACTTCGGTTCTGCTGATTCGGAAGGCAGCACGGTGGTTACCTTCGGTGTCGGCGGACGCTACCGAGCGGCCGATTGGATCGATATCGGTGCTTCCTACGAATTTCCGGTAACTGACAGAGAGGATGTGTTTGCGTGGAGACTCACGGTGGATGCGATTCTGAAGTGTGACTTCACGGTCTTCTAGACCACACTGATCTGTCTAAATTTTCCTGCGTTGCGGTGCTGTGTGTATCTCCGCAACGCAGGTATTTTTCAGCCTCAATCCCTTGCCGCCCCCTCCACCTCCCTTCTGGTGCCAGTGCAGCCAAAATCGCCGTTTCGCTGTTTGAGGGCTCAAAAAATATAAAAAGCACAGTATTCGTTTACTTCTCATAATGCGCAGCAAGTGCCGTTTTCTTTAGAACCGCTCATTCTTTCCTCAAAACGAGTGTCTGGGCCATCCGCTGGGATGGATCCCTGCTTTCGCAGGTAGTTCCTTCGGGGAAGTGCCTGCGAGAAGTGTTTGAAACTACTCCTTTTTTGAGGTTTCCCATGCCTGGTCGCATTACCCTGCGTTTTCCGTATCTTGACGGTACGCACGCACCTTCGAGCTATGTGGAACCTCCTGACGAGATTCCGTACAGCCCGATCGTCGTGCGCGTGCTTCGCGCCAGCATTTATGCTGACACGGAGCGTGCAAACCTGATCGATACGGTGCCGGGTCCAATCAATCTTTTGGTTGGTCACGGCTTTACGCGCGGTGGGCAGTGGACGTTCCGAGACGGTTTGCCGGTGGAAACAGCGCTTGCTCATCTGCAACGCGCTGGTGTCCGTATTCACGGACTTTCCGTCTGCAACCCGGGTCGGCATCTGCTGCCAGGGTCACGCTACTTCTATGCTCTGGGTGTCCCTATGGTGACCTTTGTTCACCAGGGGGAGGGATTTGAATTTCAAATCCGCCCGAGTGTGGAAGGTGTAGTCATGAAGCTTGCTTCACGACTGCGCATTCGCAGGACCCCGCGCATCCGTTTCCGTTCCTAATGGAGGATTAGATTGAGGTTTTGCGTCGAGAGTGGCTGCTGCGGCAAGCCCATTCCTGGCGTCGAGGTTCTTTTCGAATCTTCTCCTCAATTTTCATTCTGTCGCTTGTGTGTTCACAAGGCTGTCGTGTTGATGTGAATCTCCTCGTTCTATACCCACCCGCGGATTCCGAGATGTACACATGCCAGAGGTATTTAAACACAGAGCACGCGGAGCACGCAGAGGAGGGGTGGCTGTTACGCCAGGACAGGATTACGCCCCTGGAAAATGCCTCCTGCTTACCTGACACGGTCGCGAGCAAATCTTAGAACACGTTAAAACAGAGAATCCTGAACAACCCCATCTACCTCTCTGTGTGCTCTGCGTGCTCTATGTTTCAAACCCGCTCCTCAATTGAATTGGCTTTTCCTGGAAAAGCGTCTAGGCTAATGAGCGTAATGGAATGCCACCCAGAGACCTTCGCATGTTTGGAAAAACGCTGAGAAATAAAGCCACCTGCTTGTTCCTGCTTATCTGTGCTTTGCTTTGCGTTTCCTGTGGTGGTGGCGCTTCGGGCTCTCTGTTTGCGTTTTCAATTCTTGGCTCATGGACCGGCGTCCTACGACAGGATGGCGGTGTTATCTGTCGCGGCAATGACGGGGAAGTCTTTACCCTGACCGTGGGCTTTGGCACTGAAGTGGCCCGGGTTATGTATAGTATCCAGCCGCAGTCGGGGGATGATTCGGATGGTGATTCCGATTCTGAAGGGGAGGCTGTCCTGGTTCTTCGACAGAGTGAAGATACGGATTCCCTGTGTCAGCTTCAGGGAATCCGGCAGTCCGATGCGGACTTGGTCGTAAGGCCACTACCCGATCAATGTGATGAAGCATTCCTGAACAAAATTACTTTCGTATTCCGGTCCTCTCAGGAGGCAGATGTACGTGAGAACTTTGACGTTCCGGGAGAGAGCGATCCGGAAACTGGCGCTGCGCTCTGTGTTATCAATACTGCTGGGGATCTGTTGGGGGGAGGGGCCGTTTCTCGTAGTATGGAGTCAGCCATTTAAGCCGGCCGTTTTTATAAAGCTTTTTCTCCTGGTTCTGCTTTTCAAGCTAGTGGGACGTTATCCCGTCATATGGAGTTTTGTGTTTTTGGGTAATGAAACACAGAACACGCAGAGAGGTTGTAGGACGGGTGCGGGGTGTCTTGTTTTATTATGCTCTTGGATTTGTTCGCGAAATAATCAGGTGCGTGGCAGGCTGCGTAGGCCCTGTGTTGCCAATAGATCTGTTCCTTCTCAGCGTGCTTCGCGTTTTAAATCCCACCTTCCTGACCGCGTATTACTCTCCCGCACCGGAGGGGGGCTACCACTTGCTATTCTCCTGCGAATTAGTAATCCTCTCCTTCCCCTATCCCGTTCTTTTCTTTTTACCTGCTTTGGGATGTCTTCCCACGTATATAGGAAGGCGAAACGCTTTAGTTTTTAGCGGTTTTGCATAACACAATTTTTCCTCATACCGACGTTAGCGTCAGGGAAGGAGTACCAATCATGAGACGCGGAGTAGATACTGCTACGCGACGATCTATCGTACGCTTTCTCGACAAGATGGATAATCCGACGATTACCTGGCTCGAGAGAATTGGTCCGGACTATGTCTGGATCCTTAGATACCTGTATGGCCCGATGCCGGCCACCACCAAGCAGCTTGCGGCGGCTTTGGGAACTACCGACGTAACGATTAAATCAAGGAGGGATCAGGCCCTGTACCTTCTCGGTCACAAGACCGAGATCTACAAGCCTCGTCGGACGGCGGCCGAACATCGTTTGACCGAGTTTCGATTGCGACAGAGGCTGGTGTATCTGCGCGACGCTGTTATTCTGAGTCCGGGCGATCGAGAGATGTTGGATCTTGCGCTTGTTCACGGAGCAAATCCCTACGAGATCGCTAAAGTGAGCAGGTGGACGGAACGAGAGGCCCGACACTGGTTCGACAGACTGACCGGTCGCGTCGATCTCAAGTGGCATCAGCCAGGCGAAAAGATTCGACGTGCGGCATTCAGGGAGTTGCTGAAGGGAAAGACCAATCCCAAAGCGAGAATTGAGCTTGAAACCCTCCGGCAACTCTCAAACGGAATGACTCTGACCCGCCTCGCCGAGGAGTGGTCCGTTCCGCAGAATATAATCAGTACTCTGACTCGTGAAGTGCGGCGGGAGCTCGCAAATCACAGATCCACCAGAGCCGATTTTACGCTTCTTAGTAAGAAAGCTTCGGAGCGCGGTCATAACGGGACTCATGGTATTAGCTGGGTAAACTCGGAAATGTTGCCTTTGTATCGTCGCTTTCGAAGGGTGGTTAAAACATTCTCACCGAGCGAACTTCGATATCTTCGGCTCAGAATCTCCGGTCGCGGCATTACACACTGTGCACGCGAGGTCTTTGACCTGGCTCATCCGCCTGGCTCAACGCTGGATCGAGCCTTCCTCGACGTCCTAAGAGAGGAGCCGATTACTTTTCCAGACGAACTGCCCTTGCCGCCGTTCACGCGACAGCAGAACGAGTTCATCGAAAATGTCCGCTATCTTAGCGTGTAGGTAGCATTCCGCTTCAGTTCGGGGGGGGGCAAATGTTGTAATAGCGTTTCGTCCTCCCTGCCAAAGAGCCACATTGTACAAATTTCATACATACCGGCATTTGCTCGTTACACTTTTCACGTTTGGCTCATAACGAGAATATGCCCTGAGACGGCGTGCTTAAGGTGATTGTAGGGTTGCGGAGTGATCTTCCTCCGGGCGAGTAGAATGGTGGCTCGTATCACCATTGTTCTCGTTCGGAGAGTGAGACGCTTCGAGATGCCAGTAGACTGCAAGGCTGGAAAAGACCGTGTGTGAACGGCTCGTTAGACTTAATCGTTAAAGGTCACAATCGTTGGGATTACGTCATTCGTCAGATTCTTCCCAATACTCTTGCTATGCGAGAGATGGATCTGACGACCGGGGAAGGTTTACGCAACAGGGGGTCCCGGATGATAAAGCCCCCAGGCGGAGAGGTCACGCCCTCAATGCCGGGAAGCGACGCGTTTGTGCCTTTTCCCTCGGGAAAATCGTGCAGCGCTACCGCTTCGACAACTTTGAATGCATGTATTCGAGGTTTTAGCTCCCGTCTCAGAGCTATCTTTAACTCCTCTGCTCCATACACACTTTGTGTCCGACTGGAGCCGACCACCAATGCGTCCCAAGAAACAGCGTAGCCCTACGGCGCAACTTCCTGTTAGGTTTGGAATCGCAAGTGTGTGCAACGTTGACCCGGTGGAGTGTCACTAATGAGCCGTTCGCTCAGCCTTACATTTTTTGCGGTAAGTATTTTTACCACTTCGTTTTTGCTTTTCTGCATACAGCCTCTGGTTTCAAGAGCAATTCTCCCATGGTTCGGTGGTGCTCCCGCGGTCTGGACCGTATGCATGCTTTTCTTTCAGGTAATGCTTCTGGCCGGATACGCGGGGGCACATGCGTTGGAGCGTGTTCCTGCTCGCCTGCTCGCATTCTTTCTTTACGTTTCTCTGGTAGTCGGGACCCTGCTGTATCTGAATGTTTTGCCCGACCCCTCACTAAAACCCGATGGCGTAGGTGATCCCGCCTACCGCATTCTCACTATACTGACCTTGCATATAGGGCTGCCGTTTTTCGTGCTTTCCATGGCCAGCCCCTTGCTGCAGGTCTGGCTGTCTCGCGTGTCGAAGAGCGAGAATCCGTACTGGCTGTATTCAGTCTCAAATGTCGGTTCACTGCTGGCCTTACTCAGCTACCCCTTTGTCTTCGAGCCTCTGTTCACCGTGCCTCAGCAGGCAGCTTTGTGGAACGGGGGATTCTTTTTTGCTGCGGCTCTCCTGACACTTGCGAGTATCGCTGCCAGTTTCTCGGGAAGCAGGAGAGTGGTCGTTGAAACTTCCGATGTGACCTCCGCACCCATCAGTATGAGGACCGGCTGTGAGATTTTCCTCTTCTCCACCTTCGGTTCCGTACTTCTGCTGGCGTTTACCAATCACGTCTGCCACGACATCGCGGTGATTCCTCTGCTCTGGATATTGCCGCTGGCCCTGTATCTGCTCACCTTCGTTTTTGCCTTTTCCGGCATCTCTCTTCTCCCAGAAGACCACATGAGGAAGATTGCGCTTCTCATGATATTTCTCCTCGGCGATCGCTACACCGGCGGGGCAGATGCCAGTGTGTTCAGCAGCATCAGCCTTTCGTTCGGGACTCTTTTTGTCTGTTGTATGCTCGCCCACAGCGCGATGTATCGGCGCAAACCTTCTCATGAACGGCTGACTTCATTTTATCTGTTGCTGTCCGCCGGCGGCGCCACAGGCGGTCTTGCTCTTGCATTGCTGGCGCCCAGAATTTTTTCGTCGTATCTCGAACTGCCGCTCGCATTACTTGCATTCAGTGTGTATCTGATTCGAGGTCTCTATCTGGATACGAGTATTGCTCCGCGGTTACAGGGGATAAAGCGAATGATGCTTGCCCTTGCGGTCTTTGCGCTTATTGCGTTTCGTTTGATGGTGTTACTCGATGTGAAGAATGAATCCGTTGTCTACAGAACGAGAAATTTCTTCGGTGTGCTGCGAGTTGTTGAGGAAGAATACGCTGACTCCAGGATGCGCGGGCTTCGTCACGGAAGAATTCTGCATGGCATTCAGTATCTGGGCGATGGAAACACGCTACGCTCTCGGACCTATTACCGGGATACTTCCGGTATTGCCAGGACCATCAGGGCTGTTCGAAAGAGGAGGAGGGCCGCAATTGAGATGGGGGTTGTGGGGCTCGGTGTGGGCGAGATTCTTGCGCACGCGCATCAGGGCGACAAGATCAGGTTTTATGAACTCGATCCTGATGTAGGCAAGCTGGCGCATAGTTATTTCACCTTTCTCTCTTCTACTCCGGCAGAGGTTGAAGTGCGCTACGGGGATGGACGCATGGTTCTCGAGGGGGAAGCCCCCAATAACTTTGACATCTTGTTCATTGATGCGTTTAGCAGCGATGCAATTCCCTTGCATCTGCTGACGAGGGAAGCCTTCGCGCTGTACTTTAGACACCTGAAGGAAGACGGCGTGCTGGTGGTCCACATCAGCAATCGGCATATGGACCTCAGTGGTGTGCTTGCAGCCCTTGCGTCTGAACTGGAGATGCCAGCCGAGATGATCAAAGATGACGTTACGGACGAGGGCGCCAGGGATTACAACAATAGGCATGTCGTTATTACTCAGGATGCAGGGATATTTGAGAATCAGGCTTTTTCGGGAGTTGAGAGGGAGCGGCTGTCCGAGCGCAAGAATCTTCCCGCAGTATGGACGGATTCACATAGTGACGTGCTCTCCTGTATCGATTGGTTTTCCTCGCTCGGCAAGTATTTTACCGGCGGGAGCTAGAGCAGTCGGAGGATAAAATCCTACTATGTTTAGCCGGAGGCTGCTTAAGAGCTCGGACGTAAGTCCGCCCGGGAGAAGAAGAGCTTTTGCCCCCGATACATGCTTACCAACTCATTTCTGGCAGAGTGCGGTAACCCAATAGTCCTCGCCACGTATGAACTGCACGAAGAAGCCAAGCCCTTCCAGAAGATCGCGCAGATCATTGTGACTGTAGCCGTTTCCAAGGAATTCGTAGTTTATAAAACTCAAGCCTTCCCCGTATGCATCGCCGTAGTTTCCGTTGTCTTCGTGGACCTGCAGCCAGAAATAACCGCCATCTTTCAGCACTCGCCTAATCTCCCGCATCAGATGAGTGGTGTTCGCTCTGGAGCGAATATGTTCGAAAAGATGCAGTGAAAAAACAAAGTCGTACTGCTCCGTCTTGAACGCCTGCAAGTCAAACCCGCTGTTTACCTTGATTTCCCCGCGTCCTTCGGCGTCTTCCAGGTATTGAGCGGAGAATTCGATCATTTCTTCGCAAATGTCTGCACCGTCCACTTGCTCTGCGACGCTACGCAGAGGCTTAATGAGTCTTCCGACGCCACAACCGACGTCGAGGACGTGCCAGTCGGCCCGCAGGGGGACATCCGAACGCATTACCTCGATAACGGAGCGTGTGTCCTTCTCCCAGCGAGCATCTTTCTCTTCTTCTGAAAGCTGGTGCATCCCGGGCGGGTTGTAGGTTTTACCGAATTTTGCCTGCTCGTATGAGGTAGGTCGCCAGAACAACTTCTGCTGATTGGCCTGGGGGGCGTTTATCTGAAAATCAGTGCTTGGCAGCTCCGCCAGACGATCACGTAGTGCTTCGCTGCTCGGAAACGTTTTTAGGGCAGACTTGCAAAGCAATCGTGCGTCAGAGAGGTTCTCGATAGAAATAAGGATGTCTATGCACGCGAGGGTGTCATCGAGTGATGCAAAGGGGTCTTTTAGGACTGCCGCGCAGTGCTCCAGCACCTTTGCTATGTCGCCAGCGTCGACAAAGTTTCTTGCCGCGGTAAGATAATCCCTGGTCTCCATGCGTTCCTTCTCGGCGTAACTTCTGGCGCTAACTACACTGCCTTATGTTCCACAGGATATGCTTCTCTCAGGGTTGTTTGCAAGTCATTTGCCGTCCCGACACGTGCTACTCCGGCATCGGCAATAGGTAGAGAACGAAAGCGAAAAAGGGAACGGCAGATGCTCCCTTTCGACATACCTCCTTGTGGTTTCTTTTTTGGAAGTTCGATAGCCGGTCAGGCATCGATCTGAGCCCAGGGTGCCGGAAGGAATCGACCAGGCAGGTTTGCCAGGGTTTCAACAACTGACAGCGGTCGGGGTTTAACGTGAATTCTCTGTTTCGTGCTTCGAAAGTAATGACGATAGGCCTGGAATCGTTCGTTCTGGCAGTTGGTGACCAGGGGTTCGATTCGACGCTCTACCGCCTTCTGATGTTCAAGCTGCGCGAGGAGGAAGGTGAAGTCTGTCTTCTCCATCGGCTCGAGAAGCTCGAGGTTGACCCGGCAAAGCAGGTCCTGTCCCTCAAGCTCGATATGAGAATCTAGTATACTCAGAATCGTTTGCTGAGCGATGTAGCGAGTTCTGCGACGGAGCGGAGAAATCTCGCGAATTGCCCAGAGTGCAATGGCCGGTGAAAGAACAATGAGAACAAGGAGGAAAAAAACGTAACAACCAAAATCCATCAATCGATTCATGCTTCTGCTCCGTATGCGAGAATGGGAACAGAAGCGACGGGTTTTGCAGCTTCTGCTCCCAGCCTCCTCCGGTCAGAGTGGCATTGATTCTTCTTTGAGGTTCTGGGGAAACAACCAAGAAAACCAAAATCTGCCGTTTCGCCTCGCGGGGATACTACCCGAGTCCAAAATTCAGGTAAATGTTTTTGTGGCATTCTTATGGAGACCCCCGTCCTCGTGGTAGATCCGTCCCAGCATTTTCGACTTCCTGGTAATGTGCAGGCTTTTGCTGATTTTTAGTTCCTCCGCTTTGATGTTACTTTCTTGGAAGAGTTCCGAGAGGGCCTGGGGGCCGGGGCTGAGATTGGCCGGGAGATTGAAGGCTCCTTAAATTGTACGGCCATCGAGCATGTTCGTCCCTGTGGTCAGCGCTGAATTATTGTTAGTAGTCATCGTGATGAGCCATTGTGATCAGATTGTTTAAGTCGAAAAGTTTTCTCCTAACTGTGTTTTCCCTGGTTCTTGGTCTTGTCGCTCTTGTAGTGCATCTCCAGGCTGAGGTGGCTCTGCCCGAGGGAGCCCTGGTGTTGTCCGCCGATGAGAACTCCGGACACGACCCGGTCTGGGAAAAAAGACATTACTACCTGAAACCGAGTTGGGGCATTCGAGGCTCGGGCCTTGTGGAGGGGGGATCCATCTGGTTCGATTCCTTTCCGGGTCCCGATGGCAGCTATCTCGTAGAGCTGGGCACTATCGCCGAGCAGGATGGAAGTTCTCCGCTGAAACTCTTTGCGGGAGACGATTTGCTGTTCGATGGTCGAATTCCGTATCTGAAAGGCAAACGGGATTGCAATGCCCGCGGGGGAGCGCGGACACAGAATCTCGGTGTGCACACTATCGAGAAGGGGTCGAGAATTAGGATTTGGGCTCAGTCCGTGTACGAGTGCGGCGAGAAGGGTGCTTATGCCCTCTGGTATCGACTGGTGTTCACCCCTCAATCGGGGTCACCAAGCGAAGGGTAGGTCTGGACGTCGGGATCAATTTTGAAATCTTGTCTAAAAAGCCTTGACCTATTTGAAAATCGGCGTATTTTCCCAATCAAGAAAGACATACATATTTTTGGTGTAGAAGATTGTGAACTGTTTCCCAGTGGATCCCAGTGACCCTTTTGTCGGGCTTGTTATCTAAGCCGACTTTCTCAGGTGTATCTCTCAGGCATTTTCCTCAGATATTTTCCTGCCAAAGGGCAACGCTAGAATGCACCGGAAGAACAGAGAATGTTAGCGTCGTGAATGCGCAGAGTAGTCACCGAACGCATTGGTTCTTTTTCTCTACAATCCCGTCCCGGTTCGAATCCAGTAACGGTTCGAATCTAGTCCCGGTTCGACCCTGTGTCTCTTCGGGGTGTCCAATCGTCTGGCGCCCTCGTAGTCGTTAGTTTCAATCGTATTTTTCCTTTCCCTTCACCTTTTACAAAAGGAATGTGTGATGACTCAATCCGGAACGGATGCGTCACGAGTCGACTTGAAGTCTCTTGAACCTCAAGAAGTTCTTGGGCTGTTGTTTGCCATCCACTATAAGCGAGAGCAGTGCGGTGGGCGTTTGCCGGAACATTGGCGGCCACAGCCGATAGTTCCTCCGACCGCCTGGTGCCCTCCAATGGCGTACGCGCGGCAGTACGGGGTCGCCCCCTGGCCTTCCCTCGCGAAGATGACCGAGGTCCTCTATCAGGAGACGGATATCGCCTGCTACCTTGTTGATGATGAACTGCGCATCTGCGGATGCGATGAGTTGATGATCGCCGATCTTCGGCGTTCCATTGATACCTACATTGCGCAGCGCAAGGAGATGAATGTGATCGCCTTGATTGCATCATTACTCCTGCTTCACCTGCTGTCCTGGATGGTGCTGCTTGGCTGGCCGCTTACTTTTCTGGCCGAAAAACATGACAGCATTCGCGTCATCCTGGGTATTCTCATCTTCTGGACCTTTCCCTCGTTCATCGGTGTCTATATGGTCATCGAACGAAGAACGAGGCGTGCGCTCAGGAGCTGGAAACTCAGTGCTGCAGCCAGATAGTCTCGGCTGATTTCCTGAAGTGAGCTGATAGTAGAGCATACGAGCCTTGAGGAATCTTTGCTCGTATTGGTGTTTTGTGTGGGGTTGAACCAAGGAAGGTTATCCGTTCTCTGTGTCTTCCCCCTTTTTCTATCACGGTTTCTTTTTTGGGGCGGCCGTCAGCGTGAATACGCATTTTTCAATTCGCATATATGAAACATGTTCTATTGCGCGAGGTAGCTAGCTACTGCTTCTGCGACTCGTTCCCCGTCTATTGCGGCAGACATGATGCCTCCGGCGTAACCGGCCCCTTCGCCGCAGGGGAAGAATCCCTCAATATCGGGGTGCATATACGTTTCTTTGTCTCGGGGGATGCGTATTGGTGAGGAGGTTCGGGACTCTGTTGCGACAACGACGGCGTCCGGATGCAAAAATCCCTTTCTCATCTTTGAGAAGTTGCTCAAACCCTCCCGCAGGCGTCTGGCGATGGTATCCGGGAACACCGCGGCCACATCAGCAGGGGTGAGACCGGGCTTGTATGAGCAGTCGGGAAGACTTCTGCTGTTCTGTTTGCCGATGAACGAGGTGAGCAGTTCGGCGGGAGCTTTCATTGCTCCGCCTCCAAGCTCAAACGCTCTGCTCTCTATCTGCTTCTGTAACGTAAGTCCGGCAAGCACAGAGTCTCCGCCGTGTTCCTGTAGATCCTCTTGCGATATTTCAAGCACAATTCCGGAGTTTGCGAATTTTGAGTTTCTCTTAGAAGGGGACCAGCCGTTTACCACCACTTCACCTTCAGCGGTTGCCGCCGGGCAGATTACCCCGCCAGGACACATGCAAAAAGAAAAGACCCCGCGATTCTCTACCTGGGTTCGCAAATTGTATGAGGCAGCCGGAAGCTGCGGGTGCCGGGGATCCTGTTTGTATTGCAGATGGTCGATACTGCTTTGCGGATGTTCTATGCGAACACCCAGCGCAAAGGCTTTTGCTTCTATTCGTATCTGTTGTCGCATCAGCAAGTGGGTGATGTCCCGGGCCGAATGTCCCGTGGCCAGGACCAGAGCGGAGGATTCCAGCTCCAATCCCTGGGCAGTGGAGACGCCGAGAAATGTTCCGTTCTGGAATCTGATCGAATCAACGCGATGATTGAAATGTATCTCACCACCACAGTCGATTATTCTCTGGCTGAGTGCCTGCACGACTGCCGGGAGTTTGTTGGTGCCGATATGCGGATGTGTCTCAATGAGAATCTCTCTGGACGCGCCATGGGCGACGAGCATATTCAGGATGCGCTCTCGGGAACCGCGCTTGGTAGATCGCGTGTAGAGCTTTCCGTCGGAGAAGGTTCCGGCGCCACCTTCTCCGAAGCAGTAATTGCTCTCGGGGTCAATGATTCCGCGCTTAGAGAGAAGGGCAACATCACGTCTTCTTGCGCGAATATCTTTTCCCCGCTCAAGAAGTATCGGACGTAGTCCCAACTCGATCAGGCGCAGCGCCGCAAACAAGCCAGCCGGACCGGCTCCGACGACGATTACGCTCTGTGCACGAGTAACATCACACTCCGGGGGGCGAAACTCTTCCGCCTCAATGTGCTCTCCGGACATCCAGCAGCGGTAGAGAAGCTCGTAAACAGGCCTGGATTTTCTTGCGTCCAGGGCGCGTTTTAAAAGTTCACTGTGTGCTATCTCGCCAGGGGAAGTACGAAGTTCTTTTGTCAGGAGCCGTTCGTGCTCAGTGCGGTTGTTGAGATCATCCGGGGAGACTCGTATGCGAATGTCCTTTGGCATGTGAGAATAGCGCGCTTTTTTTCAGTAAACTTCTGATTGAGTGAACTGAATTAGCACGTTCGGCCAAAGAACTCCATGTTCGAAAGACGATGTCGCAGAAGTCTTAGGAGCTAAGCACGCTTTTTAGCAGTGCCAGGGTGACCGCATACTTTGGAATGATACGCTCACCCATGCTGACCTGCTTGGCCAGTGTTCCGTTTGGATTGAGCGGATTGTCGCTCTTGTAGTAGGCGAAGTGGTTGGGCAGCCCGTCCGGGATCCATCCTCGAAGTTTGCAGATCTCGAGTGCGTTCGCAAAGTAGATACCCTCCATCTCCAGCGAAACGACGTTAAAGTGATGCTCGGACTTGGTGAAATAGTTGAGAATGCTGTTCGTCTGCAGGAAGGTGCCGAGGGATGTCAGCATATTTCCTTCAAGAGTGGTGAGACCGAGATTTTCCAAATCATCGCGTATGACACCGTTGTTTCTCAGC
>JAUIMJ010000309.1 GCA_030433295.1 bacterium
GCTTCCTGGAGATCCATGCTGCCGTTCATAAGGCATACATTCGCAATACAATGTCGCAGGTCCAGAGCATGAGCCGCCTCATGCGAAACAGTTCTCAGGACTGCCCGAAGAAATTCCCGCTCATTTGCATACGCCAGGTCGAACCTGTTTAAAGAGGCAACTGCCGAGGCCTTATCCGGACTCGCCTGTCCAAAAACAAAACTCCAGGTATCCCGCGGAAAAAGATCCGTATCGGTCAGCGCTACACTGAACAGGGAGTCACTCCCCTTCAGCCGAGGCAAAAGAGAGTCGATAAAATAGACCGTATGATACTGCTGATGCCCTTCATAGGGGTGTCTTCTCCTGCCCGCAGCGGGTATATCCTCGTCAGAGATCTCCTTACCACGACGAACATCTCTACAAAAAAAGATCGACAGATATTCCTCCACCGCCTCCACTACTCTTTGCTGTCGAGCGCCAAACACGCCGACCGGATAGAAATCGATAATGCCATTCTCCGGTGACACGTCATGGTCTTTGGCAAAAGCAGCATAACTCTGACCAAGCTCAAAGCTCGTTGCAAGCCAGGTGCCGGCATCTCCTATAGACAAGGGCTTCTGAGAAATCTTCATATCGTCAAAGGGAGCAGGCAGGGCTTCGGTTTGAATTCTGTAGGACTGATACTTCATGTATCCGCGAATACCGAACTGTACGAGGAGAAAAATACCGAGCAGTACAATGCTAAAAAAGAGCAGACGCAAAACGAAGTCCGGCTTTGCTGCCATCAGAGCAGCCATGCGTTTTTCCGGCTCCTTGCTCACGTTTGTCCTACCTCCCGAGTTCAGCTCGGCTTAACGACCGGCTCGCCCTATACAAGCCCTACTCTCTGTATTATTGAGATTATTGGAAAATATGATGCTTTGGCTATGCATCCTCTCATGCGATGTGATCGAACCCGCAAATGGGCCTTGGAAAACCTGGCTATGGAAACACAATTCATTATTTCTCCGTCAAACATATCCAAACATCTCAAAGAGCTGTCGAAAATAGGCAACCTGGGGGAGCGTTTGGAGGATGGCTTTCTGCGCGCATCCTGGTCCGACGAAGAGACTGCCGCTATGGAATACATTCGTGCACAGGGCGAGTCTGCCGGTCTCCAGGGGCGATACGACGCGGTAGGAAACCTGTTTTTATCAACGCCCTTCGACAAAGAAGAGAATGAGACCTCCACCGGGGAAGTCATTCAGATCGGATCACACCTGGACACCGTCCCGCGAGGTGGCCTGTTTGATGGCGGCGCCGGAATCGTTGCAGGACTCGAAGCAATACTCGCCGTCGTAAAAAGTGAAAAAGCATTGAAGAGACGTCTCGAGCTGGTCATCTGGCGCGGCGAGGAGTCGGGCACCTTCACCACCGTTTTTAAAGGAAGCAAAGCCGCCTTTGGAATCCTCGATGCAAGCTGCCTTGAAAATGTGTACGGGGGCGTAACGCTCCGGCATGCAATCGAAGGTCAGGGCTACGATGCGTCATTGATTGAGCAAGGTACGGCTACGCTCGCGCAGGACTCGATTGATAGTATCGCAGCGCATTTCGAACTGCACATAGAACAGGCTACCAAGCTCGAAAAGGATAATTGCGATATTGGCGTGGTAAGCAGCATTCGTGGACCACGTCGCTTTCGAATCACTCTTTACGGGGAAGCCGCACACTCCGGAGCCACTCCCATGGGATCAAAATACCGAAGTGACGCAAATCTCTGCATGGCGCACACCATTGTCGCCCTTGATGGATTGTGTTCACAGCATATTGCCGGGGGCAAAGACCTGGTTCAGACAGTCGGAATCATAAACACGGACAAGGCAGTAAACGCCAGACACCCCGAAATCTACGAGAGCGCAATAACCAAGGTCAGTCCCCTTGCGTATTTCAGCCTGGATATTCGAAGTAATAACAAAGCCACGCTTGAGTCATACACGCAAAGCGCCCTTTCGCTGATACAGGACAAAGCGGACGAACTTAGCGTCAAAGTGGAAATAGAACGCGTCGGTTCCTCGGATCCGCTGGAGCAGCTCGATCCCTGTTTACAGGATCTTCTGGAACAAAGCGCCAGGGACCTTGGGTATAGCAGCCAGCGTCTCTCCAGTGGCGCAGGCCATGATGTTGCGGTTGTCGCCCAGCAGCGTAAAAGCGATGGGACCACAATACCTACAGCACTTGTGTTCATTCCCTGCAGAAAAGGGATAAGCCATAACCCAATGGAGTTTGCGACTGACGACGCGATCCACAAAGGAGCCATGGTGCTCGCACAGGCTATAGGCTCGATCTGCTGAGCCTGCCTCCCTCAAAAACCCCTCATCTAAGGAGTTAATTAGTCGGATAGCCCCCGCCCCTGTCTTTTCAGATAAATCCTCTGCGTATACGAGTAGTTGCTTCATGGATTCAAACGAGGAATGATACTTCCTTTAATAAACCCATAGAATCCAGGAGTGTCGTATGAAACTTTCACTTTCTCTTTTGGCTGCCGTTCTGCTTTGCGTTGGCCTGCTTGCACCGAGTGCCGTCGCTGAAGACAAGGCTATGGGAAAAGCCATGGATAAAACTGCTGAAGCCATGGACAAAGCTAGTGAGGCGGTAAAAGAAGCCAAGTCAACCATGGAAGGAATGACTGAGAAGAGCAAAGAGGCTACAGCCGAAGCAATGGAAAAGGCTGAGGAGACCGCAGAAGAAGCAGCGGAAGATATGAAAGAGGCCAAGAGCGAAGCTCGTGCGAAAATGAACGATGCCATGACGAGCGAATAGGGCTGACCGACGGCGCAGAGAACCATACAGCTACGGACATAGCTTCGATGGTCTTTGCGCCGACTTTTCGCCAGACAGCTCACCCCTTCCCCCTGGGAGACGGCGGAGAACCCCGCCCACCCCACCACAAACTACACTGTTACCAAGTAATCTTGGCACAAAGCCCAGGCTCACTGCCACCTATCTAACTATATTTTCACGCTTTTTTCAGGACGGTATCCTGGCCACAGATAGAGTCGTTACACTGTTACGTCTGAGTTAGCGGAATGTCGCCAACCTCCATGCATACTCTTAGAAGAACCATGATGCGGGAGACACGTGATGAAGGCACAAACAATACCTCAACTGAGCGCCATTACGGCACGAACTACTGTTAATGACATCCACTCTGCGATGAACCAGGCCTCCGTAGAAATCCACAGGCCAAAGACAAGTGCTGACATACTTGCACGGATCGCCTCTGCAAAGGAGGACGGGAGAAATATCAGTATCTGTGGAAAACGCCATGCTATGGGCGGACAGCAGTTCTGCGATCAGCAGCTGCTCATCGACATGAGTGAATACGACTCGGTAATCGCTCTTGATGAGAAGAAGGGACATATCCGTGTCCAGGCCGGAATAAGCTGGCCGAAGCTTCATACCTATCTGCGCAAAATCAATTCCACCTGGACGTTTCGACAAAAGCAAACCGGAGCTGACGAACTCAGCATCGGTGGTGCTCTCGCAGCGAACGTTCATGGTCGAGGACTTTTGTTTAAACCTTTCATCGACGACGTTGAGAGCTTTCAGCTGATTGATGCCGAAGGAATAAAAGAGTGCTCGCGAGAAGAGAATCAGGAACTCTTTTCTCTGGTAATTGGCGGCTATGGACTCTTTGGTATTGTTTCCGAAGTTACTCTTCGTTTAAAGAAACGTCGAAGCATGCTGCGTTCCGTCGAGGTTACTGATGTCGACAATCTAATAGAGCGTTTCGAAGAAAGAATCTCTGCCGGCTATGAATACGGCGATTTTCAGTTCTCCTGCGCATCAGACAGTCCGGACTTTCTCAAAAAAGGTGTTTTTTCGTGCTACAAACCTGTTTCACTTTCCGGCTCTACACCTGCAGCAGCACTATCTCTTAATCCACAACAGTGGAAGAAACTTATCTACCTGGCACACGTAGATAAGCAGAAAGCCTTTGAGGAGTATGCTGCCTACTACCTGCGAACTGATGGTCAGACCTACTGGTCTGACAGTATGCAGATGAGCACTTACCTCGACGACTATCATAAAGACATAGATCAGCGAAGCGGGGCCTGCTGCAAAGGCAGCGAAATGATATCGGAGCTCTATGTGCCAAGGCATGCCTTAAAGCACTTCCTTCGCGCGTGCAGACGCATCGCCAGACGAGATGAAATGAACATCATCTACGGAACTATCCGTCTGATTGCCCGGGATACGGAAAGCTTCCTCCCCTGGGCCAAGGATGACTACGCCTGCATAATTTTCAATCTTCATGTCGATCACAATGCGGAGGGATTTGCCAAAGTAAGGAAAGACTTCAGAACACTCATCGAACTTGCACTCCTGTATCGGGGGAGCTTCTATCTCACCTACCATCGCTTTGCCAGACGCTCTCAGATACTCGAAGCATATCCACAGTTCATTGAGTTTCTGCGCGAGAAAAAGAAGAAGGACCCCGAGGAACTATTTCAGAGTGACTGGTATCGACATTACAAGGGAATGTTCAGCGATGTGCTCTAGTAGGTTCCGAGAACAAACGGCAATATATCTTGCTATACTGCTCGGCCTCTTCATCGGTCGCGTGCTGGGACAGCTAATTGTAGTGCTGTACAGTCCCGCATTCCTGCCCGCCTTCGAGCACTGGCAATCGGGCGCACTTCCCTATCCCCTTCTTTTGCTTTCTCAACTGCTTCTCATCGTGTTCGGAATACGGATGATACGCAGCGTAAAAGAAGGTCGGGATATCAGTAACAATCAAAGAGCGATGCGTTGGGGGTGCCACCTGCGAGTTTTCAGCATATTCTATGCCTCCATGATGCTGCTGCGCGCTTTCTCCTACCTTCTGTTCTCTCTCGACATCACCGCAGCACCGGTGATGCCCGGAATCATCCCCATTCCGTTTCACTTTGTACTGGCAGGTTTTATCTTCACCTACGCGAGCTATCAGCAAACGGCTGGGCAAAA
>JAUIMJ010000310.1 GCA_030433295.1 bacterium
TCAACAGCTATGTCATTATAGCGCCCCGCGTCAGTGCTTACCCCGTCAACATACTGGGAAGCCCATGAACCCGTGATTCCTTTTACAAGACGCAGATTACCCGTGCCCGCTTCGTAGTGACTTACGCAAATGTTGCTTCCGCAGACAACGGCGGAAATATCGCTGTCAGAAGAAGTGCCGGACGCAATTGTTTCCGATGACCAGACACCGGAGACTCTGTAGCTGTGGCGCAGGGCCGATAGTCCCTGATCGTAGTAGAAGACATGGGGGTTGCCCGAGTAGAAAACCAGGGCGGTATCTGACGTAGCGCCAAGGGTGTTTTCAATTACTGTTTCCTGCCATGAACTGCCGAGAAACTCTTTGTAGATGAGTCCCTTGGTGTTGGCGTTTACGTGGAGAATTGCTGGTCGGTGCGAGGAGTCGATAGCGATGGAAACGCCAATGCCGTCTCCATCGAGTCCGAGATTGATACCCTGATACTGTGCAAAGGCGTAGGTGTGCAGGCTAAGCAAAGCGATGCTTAGAAAGAAGCTCAGCCGAAGGAAAGAAGTAAGCACAGCAGACGATTGCTGTTTTTGCTTTAATTTCAGCTCCTTGGAGGGCGATATTCCGTTGTTTTTGTACACTACAAGCCGCCAGCGGTTAGCCGTGGGCCAAACCGCTCATTCAAACCGTGAATTAACCTTAAATGCGAAGGTATGAACCTTTACCGAGTGATTCTCTCGGTTATAGCTAGATATCGATAAGCGGAGGTCTTCGGTGAATAATTCGGGTCTGGAAAAAGAATTTTGGGTAAGCTCCTACCAACTTGTGCAAAGCTTGCGTGGGGAAACAGCCGTAGTGTTTAGTTGGTGAGGGCTGTGCGGAGGTTTTACCGTCGGGGCTTTTTACTCAGGTAAGATCCCTGAAATAATAGAGAAGTTGATTATTTAGTATTCGTTGCTCATGGTTCGGCGCACAACATAGAGTGTCAGGGGCAGCCGCAGAACGGGATGCTCCTTCTTCTCAGACAGCTGAGCCCAAAAAAAGAAAATCACCTGCAATTACAGGAAATTATACATGCTACGTTATCTTACTTTGTCTATCCTCCTCACGTGTGTTGCCTGCAGTCAGAAACCCCTGGTTGATCCGGATACACTAACCACGAAAAAGGATACCCCGATGGCAATCTCGGAGGTGGCCCAGAGCGTCAATGTGAACAATGCCACGGCGCATGCCACGGTCCTGGAGATTTTCCGACAACGCAGAATTGGCATACACGCATCAAATCCCCAGCAGGGCATCATCGTCACCAAATGGCTTCCCATAGTCGACAGCCCCTGTGGCTCGTACCCAAGGAGCGGAGCTCCGCTTTCCTGTGAAGTTGAGTATCGAGTGAAGACGCAGCCAATAACTGCCGTGGCGAGTAGTGTACGGATTGGTTACACCCAGCGCTGTGATGGGATGGAGTCTCAGCGCTTTGAGTGTCCCGGCTCGAATGCAGAAAAACTTATGCTGGGAGTTATCTCGGATCTCAAAGCGGCGACCGGAGTGCTTGATCGCTAGAGCAGCCTTCGGATAAACAAGTACGATTTTATCCTGCCACTGCTCTAGCTCCTCTTTTCCCGCACGGACTTGCGTCCGTGCTCGAAAGCATTTTTCGCTTCGCTTTTATGAAAAATGCTCCAGAGCAGCCTTCGGATAAACAAGTACGATTTTATCCTGCCACTGCTCGAGCTTCTCGTTGCCCGCACGAACTTGCGTTCGTGCTCGAGGCATTTTTCGCTACGTTTTTTTTAACGCTCTGGAAATTACTTTTTCAAACGCTCCTGGCGGCGAGCTTCCCTGCGTTGCTGACGTCGAACCTTTACGAGTTTTCGCACGTAGCGATTGTGCTCGCTCAGGCTTTTTGAGAAGTGGTGGTGCTTACCTTTCTCAACATCTACAACGTAATAGTAGTAACCCTCATTGCTTGGTGTGAGCACTGCAAGCAAGGATTTGCGTGAGGGGGAGCCAATTGCAGTGGGCGGAAGCCCGGGATGAATGCGCAGATTGTATGGATTACTCGCATCTGCCAGATGCCTGTTTTTGATATCCCCGTCGTAGTCCTTTATGCCGTAGATGATCGCTGCATCGATACCGAGGGCAGCCTTATCCTTGAATCGATTCCAGATCACCTCCGAAATGAGATTTCGCTCTGCATCGTTTGCCGTTTCCAGCTCTATCAGAGAGGCAAAGGTTACGGCCTGATTCAAATCCAATCCCCTGGCCTTTACCTGCTCTTCGTAGTCTGGCGGCAGCTTTTCCCAAAACGTCCGCACCGCACGTGCAATAACGGCTCGGGCATCGGGCATTTCGAGGAAGGGATAGGTGGCCGGATACAGATATCCCTCAATTGAGCTTGAGGGAATACCGAGCTCTTTCAGCAGAGTCTCATCCTTAGCCAAACTCAGAAAATCTTCCCGAGAGCTTATCTTGTCTCGCTCAAGTCGAGCGGCAAGCCGTGAGATCGTAAATCCCTCCGGGATAGTCAGCTCGTAGACAACCGGTGAATAAATCTCGCCCCTGATGAAGAGCTGAGCAACGTAGGCAGGAGAAATTTCACCTTCGAAGCGATACGTTCCTGCCTGAAACTTTTTGTAATCAGAAAAGAAACGAACCCAGAATCGAAAGAGGTGGGCGTTACTGACGACCTTTTGTTTGTGAAGCGTCGCACTGAGTTTCTCAAGGCCAGTGTCAGCCGGGAATTCAACCACCTGTGCGGGGTCTATCAGCAGGGGTTCTTTCGACCATTGGATAAAGCGGCCATAGGCAAAAAAGGCCGCCGCTGCGGTAACAACCAGAAGAAATATTACTGAGATAAACGTTCGCACCTGGCGTTCCTGTCTGCTCTGCGGTCGCGCCTTTCGCACGTCCTGTCAGGCGTTCATATGAACTAACAGCCTGTGATAACACGTATTCATACTGAGCCCAGTAAGAATTTGCCATTTCAGCTGTCCGGCAAGGGCGAAGTGTGAAGTTTCGCCGAAGGTGACACAAAGCAACAAGCAAAGCCCTAACAAAATCGGCTTCAGTTCACCTGGATGTGTCTGTTAACAATTTGAAATAACGCCATTTTTTCATCTTAGGGGTTTTCATGAGCATCTAAACTTCAATTTGCCGGGGTGATACGTCCCTGAACTATCTGATAGTTCGCACTACGAAGCGGTGTGGAAAAGTGTACTAAGATGTCACAATTCTTAATAAAAGCCGGATTTCTGTCGATATCCTTGGTAGGTGGGGACTGCGTCAGAGCTAGAATTTGGGTTCGTGTATTGAGTAATTCGAAGGAAATTGCCTCGCGGAATCGAGGCACATCCGCGGTGCTTGTAATGTGCCGTCAGAAAGAGATCGGGCAGCAGCTTCAGCTTGCCCTTAAATCTCTTGGCTACGGTCGCGTGGTGTCAGTATCCACTCACGGGCAGGCACTTGAGCGAGTAAACAACATAGCCCACGGTAAGAAATTCTCATTCATTCTCTTTGATGCCAAAGACAGCGACATCAAAGCTCACGATTTTGTGCAGGCGGTCCTGCATCTGGAACCCGACTCAGTACTCATCCCAACATCGCACGAGCCGCAGATCGACGATGTCTTTGGCTTGCTGAGGGAAGGGGCTCGATCCTTTCTTGTACTCCCATTCAACCCGGAAACTCTTGAACAAGTTTCAGAGAGTGCGCAGGAGGGACCACCCTTTAGTGCCTCTGTTTTGCGAGCAGCAGATCGAAACGTCGCGCTTGTAGGAGTGGTTTTACATTGTCTTTATCGCCTTGCGGTCAGCATGCGTCTGGCTCGAAAAAACCCGGGACGAAATGCCGAGGCGGAAGGGCTGCGACTGGCGTTTCACGAGGCCGTGGATCTTGCAAAGATGTTTTGCATGGACGGTGACAGAGAGCGCCTAAGAGCGACCATCATTGAGGAGTGCGAAAAACGGGCTAATATTGCCTCGACCAGAATCGGGCGCACCCGGCGAAAACTCGCAAAGAAACGCGACGGGGCACCCGGTGCCTTGCGACCGGAGGATATGGTGATTAGCTAAGCAGGCTTTGCTTGTCCGCCGCCGAGAGCCAACAATTCGCTTATCTCCCCGAAGGCAACCTCACAAGCAGCATCTTCTGCATACTTCCTGGAAACTTCTTTGCGAGCGGAAGCAACATCATTGCAGGCTTTTCCCCGTGCAATGAGTTCCCGGCAACAGCTCGGCATGGGTCCCCAGTTCCCATACTCAGTAAATTCAGCATTGAGGAAGACAAACTTCGGAATGGCTTCTCCTCCATTGGTGAGAAAACGAGCAAAAACACTCGGCGCATCGATGCGAGAGAGGTATCTGGTGCTCACCGCCTCAGAGAGCGAAGCAAGCTGTTCAAGAACGGGCACATGCCTGATGACGTCTCCACACCAGTCCTCCGCAAATACCAGCACGTGCACGGATCTGGGGAGGCTCTGGATTTTCTCTACGCAGGATTCGGGAACGCTGAGACTTGCAATGCGTGAGCGGATCTCCTCGATGTTTTTTTCGTCCTCTGCACCAGCGCACCAGCTGCCAAACTCGACGCCACTGTCAAAGATTTCATTCCAGTTCAATTGCTCTATAACAGGTGGTCTGGGCATGATGTTCTCCAATCTAGAGTTCTGATGTCCGCATACTTTAGCAGGAAACCCGACAGGCAAAAAACATAAGTAAAGATTTCCTCCAGCCTAACCCCTCTCTCCGTGCTCTACGTTTATCATTTCCCCGTACCCGACCACTGTTCGACATTCGTCCGGGCTGACGCCCTTACGGGCATAGTAGGTTCCGATGGAGAAGGTGTGATGACAGGACATAGGTAACACCATACAGACAAGACATAGGTAACACATTGTAAGACAAAGGCGTTGTTCATAACAGGAGGAGCACGCCGATGCCTTGGAAACA
>JAUIMJ010000311.1 GCA_030433295.1 bacterium
GGGAATATGCTGCACGATATCAGAGACCTCGGTGAGTTTGCGATACAATGCATCAGTCTCCAGTCTCTTAATATGCAGGGACTCATCGATCACGAGAAATTTCACGATAAAGAAGGGCGCAAAGATAAGTCCGAAAAAAGCCAGCATAGCGAAGACCAGAAAAAAGCAGAGCATGTAGAGGCAGACGGCAATGCGGGAGTTGGTATCGTCGATACGTTTTTCGATTCTCCAGTATGCCCGCTGAATCAATCGATCAAAGCGGTCCCCGTACAGTAAATCCTTAACCTCTTCCACCTTCTCGGTAAGCCATGTCTCCTGTGGATAGTCCATCAGGAGTTCTATGCCGAGTTCCGCCGCCGCCTCGTATTGTCTGGTGTAGAGCTTCTCAAGAATGAGGCAGCGACGAGTGTCATAGGCCTCAGGGGAATGCTCTACCATGCTGGTCACACACTCGGCTCTCTCCTCTACCATGTCATAGCTGTGATAGATGCTAAACGCGGTGCTGAGATAATACGTACCGCCGGACAGACGAAGGGCTTCATCGAGATGCTCCAGAACAAAGTCCCTGCCTCGGGAAAGCCAGGTGTGCCCGAGGTAGGCGAGCATATAACTGTAATAACTCTTCTCCGGATACTTCCCCTTCAGCTCAAGGGCGAGTGCTTCAGCCTCCAGGGCATTATCACGAAAGGCGGAAAACAGGTGAAGTGCGCAGTCCTGCAAATCAGTATCTTCCGGATGCAGGCGAAGCAGTTCACGAGCCAGCTCAAGGGCCTCAGAATCTTTATTTGCTTCGTTATACGCCTCAATGAGCAGGGTCAGAGCCTCGAGATGATCGCTGTTCTCGGGCACAAGATGCATTTTCTCGAGCATCCCTATCGCATGTTGCGCGTTTCCGCGCTCAAGATACCCTCGCGCAAGAAATACCTGGTCTTCCATACCAGCTCCCCGCCTCTAAAAGAATCTCTGCTCCCGAAGGTATTCCTCGACGTCCTGATAACTGCGATCACCCCCTGAGTATTTCACCAGGTTTCGGGCAGTTCGAAGCCAGTCTTCAGTGGTGGGCAAAAGCTTACCCAGAACGCTGTCGAAGTCGCTGGAACGCAAGGAGCGCTCCTCGCCGCTCTGCAGAATATCCTGCAGCGCATGCTCCTTTGCGAGATCGACGAGGCCGGCGATATCCGCGCCGGAAAAGTGTACCAGACGAGCCGCAAGGGTATTCAGATTGAGTTCCTCTGCCGGAACTCCTCGGAGGTTGGACTCAAGAATTGCGACGCGAGCCTCCTGATCGGGCGGCGGCACAAAAATCAGACGAGAGAAACGTCCGGGTCGCTTCATTGCTGAATCCACATCCCAGGGCATATTGGTAGCCGCAAGAAACAGAATACCTTCATTATCAAAGCCAACGCCATCAAGCTGATTGAGAAACTCATTTACCAGAGTTCGAGAGTAGTCCGAACTGGCTTTGCTGCGGGCAAAAGCCAGGGCATCAAGCTCATCAAAGAACAACAAACTGGGCTTGCTTGAACGCGCTTTATCAAAGAAATTGCTCAGGTTCCCTTCGCTTTCACCTATCCAGCGACTGAGAACATCGCTGATGCGCACCGGTATAAACTCAGCACCACACTCATAGGCAATCGCCTTGGCCAGCATGGTCTTTCCGCAGCCCGGGGCACCGTACAGCAAAACGCCGCCACCAGCAGCCTTCTTGAATTTGTTGTAGAGTTCGGGACGAAGGAAGGGTTCGATTATCTGGAGGCGAAGCATTTTCTTTACTTCATCCTGGCCACCGATATCTGAAAAACGCACGATGTTTTTGTTTGGACTTTTCAGAGGCAGCACGTCCGCAGACTTAGCCGGATTTGAGTGAACGACGCGAAGCGAGGGGGCATCCTCTTCCGGATTGTCTTCTGCGTGCGTATCCTGATTCTCGACTGTGGAGATAGAAACGACCTTTTCGGATGCACGTTGCTCGACCAGCAACGGAGCTTCCTGATGTTCGACGGCATCAGCTTCGTCATCAAAGCCGAGCGCCCGCAGGGCCAGTACCTGAACTCTTCGCTCTTCCTCGTCCAGGTCTCGCTCATTAGAAATCAGCTTGAGCTGCTTGATAACTTTCTTATGCTGCCCTTCGTTCGCGTAGGCAATCGCTAATTGCTTTCTCAAACCCAGATCGAAGGGATCCTCTGCGAGCTCTTCCAGAAGCTTCGGTATATCCATGCGTTCCCAAATAGTATTTCAAAGTTCCCGTGCCATCGGGGCCACCAGGGGGCTATGGCACGTACATCCTATAAGATATCGGTCACCTACCGATATTATCTTATCTGAATCTGGACCATGATTCTGGACTATGATTCTGGACTATGATTCTTGACCAGGCTGCGAGCACTCACTACAGCCTGAGCCTACACCCCAATGCTGTCTCGATGTCATATCTCTACACTAAACTTGCCAATCATATCAGTGCGTTACGCGGCTATGCGATATTTATTTGAACGCGTTCAATATCTAAGGTATCATATGAACATGTTCAAAACATGGAGTATCGTAATGAATATCGAATCAAAGTCACTCATGGCCCTCGACCTGTCGCTCTTTCAGGACCTTTTCAACAGCGGAGTTTCCGGGCGCTTTTTCCTGGGCACCTTCGGACTTCTCTATCTCATTAAGGCAATCATCCTGCTCGCCTCACGTTTACAGGAGAGAAAAGTGAGTTTCTCCTGCAAACTCCTGTTCATGAGTATATGGCCGGGGATGGACCCGCAGGCTATGAGCGATCACAGAAACCAGAAAGAAGACATCGGGCGCTACTTTGTCGAGGGTTACCTCACTATGCTTGTGGGATTCTTCCTTATGCTCGCTCTGGCCCTGAGTGCTTCGCTTGTTCCAGCAGAGCTGCTTGGCCTTCTCGGTATCATTCCCTTTATTCTCATGCTGCACTTTGGTCTGTCTAAAATAATCAACGCAGTGTTCTGGCTTTGCGGTCTTCCTGTGCCTATGCTGTTTAAACGGCCTCTTGAGAGTCGTTCCCTTCGTGACTTCTGGTCAAACCGATGGAATTGCTCCTTTGTTGAAATGAACAGGGTCCTCTTCCAACCGCTGCTGCGCAAGCTGCTTCCCGGCAAACCTCGCATGAGCTTTGTAGGTGTATTTCTGCTTTCAGGACTTCTGCACGAAGTCGGCATCAGCTTTCCCGCCGGCGGATGGGGGCTGCCGCTTTGCTATTTTGCTCTTCAGGCGGCACTCATATTCTTAGAGAGCAGCATCAAAATGCCCGCAGGCCTGAGGAAGCTCTATGTATACGCCTCAGTCATTCTTCCTTTTCCGATTCTCTTCCACAGCCAATTCAGAAAAGTCGTGGTCCTTCCCTCCTATACGCATCTGGAGGGTTTTCTTCTGAGCTTTAGCGTCGAGCAGTATTTCTGGCTTGCGCTATGGGTTGCGGCCATCGGACACGGCATAGTGCTGTGTGCCGGAATTCAGCTGCCCTTCCGACTGAACTGGCGTGAGGATCTGAAAAGCATCAAAGCCTTCAACCGAAAGATCCTCTGGAACTATGGCGTGTTTATCTTCATGCTCGTTATCGGCTTCGGCGCGCTGACCGCCATTCTCCATGAGGAAATGCTCGCCGGAGACAAAGCGGCTCTTTGTCTTTGCGCAATGATAGGCATATTCTGGACAATGCGCATACTTGCGGATACCTTCTACTTCGATCACAGCGATTGGCCTGAGGGACCGCAGTTTGTCATAGGACACACGCTGCTTAACACGGCATTCTTTGGTATGTCGGGAACCTATCTCGGCCTGGTGGCCTGGCACTGGCTGGCCTGATGCTGCTTTACGGGAAGCAGGCGACGGTGGACCCCTTAGTCCAGACCGGCCTGCTTTAATACTGATTTGAGCAGAGCATCGCCAAATACATCGCTCTCCTTGCCATTGATGGTTACCCGCCCGGGTTTTGTGGGATGCTTGTACTGTCGATGGCTACCGACCTGTCCAATCTGCTCCCAGCCATCTGCCTCAACCGCGCGCATGACGTCACGGACATTCTTGCCCGCAAGTTGCTTTGCGAGCGGAGCTTCGGGTTTTGGCCCCGATGCGGTTCGCTCAAGTTTTGCGCGCTGGCGCTTTGTAATTTGCTCCGTGATCTCAGGAAAGGGATTGCTTCCATCCGCCGGAAACAAATGATTATTCAGCGCAATCTGCTGCTCGGCGGTCAACGCCTTATCCACATTCTTTGAATGTATCAGGGCATCTGCCAGCTCGGCCATTTCCAGATTCTTAAAATCCGGACTCTTTTTAAGCGCTTCGAGGACATCATCAAAACCGTTCTCCGCGAGCTGACGGGCGTCTTTCATCAACTTTACCTGTTCCGCATACGGAAGGACTTCTCCTCGAGCCAAACGCTGCACCGTTTCCGCCGCATCCATAAACATGTCTTCTGCCTGACTCATACTGAGAGCGTTTGCCTGCGCGGGAGTGCTGGATGGAGTCGGGCCCGCGTTTGACTGAGCCGCCGCGCGGCTTCCTGAGGCGGGTGCTCTGGAAGCCGAACTTGAAGGACCGGAAGAATTCGAGGCTGAGGCAGAGCTCCCAGGAGAGGGGGAGCCCGAAGCATTTCCTGCTCCTTTCCCTGCTCCACTACTTGGTCCACTACCAGGTCCACTACCGGGACCCGTACCATTTGAGTTGCGAAGATTTCCGGCGTTCGCATCCACTCCGCGGACGTCGGGGACCCGACCACCAATTTCCGGGGCGGCACCTCTTGGTCGAGAGCCACCAACCGCCATGTCAGCCGTGGCTGAGAAGGCGTCAGAGGTTGAGGCACCAACGCCTGCGAGCATCTCCTCACCTTCCTGGACAATCATCCTTGCATTTCTCTCATGCTCAATGGACGGAGAGTTCAATATGCGATCCATGATATC
>JAUIMJ010000312.1 GCA_030433295.1 bacterium
TGAGCACCTGATCCGCTGGCTCAACGGGGTTGCCCATTACGTGTTCTACGACTTCGTGACCCTGGTTTATCGCCTGCTTGATCAGCGGATACCCGATAAGAGCGCCGACGATATATAGTCCTGGAACGTTACTCTCGTAGCTATCGCTCACCGAAGGAAATGAAGTGAGTTCCGGACTGGGAAATTCTATGCCACAGCTCTCAACAAATTTTCGCGGAGGGATGCTACCGGCACGAACGATGATGTGGTTGCACTTTACTTCGACTTCTCCGTCAGCGGTGTTGAGATACGCTTTCTCTTCCTCAACTCGAGCCATTGTCGTGTTGTAAAAACAACGAATTTTTCCGGAGCTGATCGCATCCAGGATCTTGGCGCGGTTTGCATCTTTGGCTCGAGGAAATTCCCCGGAGCGGTTTAAAAGTGAGACGGAGTTTTTTTCCATCAGTCCCAGCGCGTTCTCGATCGCAGAATCACCCGCACCGACAACGATAATATCTTTTCCCTCAAAGGCGTCGGGGTCCGCGAGCGTATAGGCGATATGAGGCAGGTCCTCTCCCTCAACACCGAGCTTTCGGGGTGTGCCCATCGTTCCGATCGCAAGGACTACGTGTTTGGCGGTGATTTCGGTGGTGTTGTAGGTGATGTGAAAGGTGTCACCTTCCTTGCGAAGGGCTTTGACCTCGCCTTTGATGACGTTTACGCCATGTTCTTTCAGCGCGTCGTCAAATCCTGATAGAACTTCTTCGCGACTGCCTTCCTCAAATGGAACATGAGAGCGCAGAGGCAGTTTGCGCGGCTCTGCCATCACGAGCTTTCGCAACTGGTAATCGTAGATCGTGTTAGCGATCTCAGATTTTTCTATGAGACAATGGGACAAACCGTGCTTGGCTGCATTGGTAGCTGCACCCAAACCGCCTGGTCCCGATCCAAGTATCGCGATTTCAAAATGGTCGGCCATGGGTAGCTACGTAATCATAAAAAAAAGCTTCGCGAAACACCTTAGCTACTGGAAGTTTTGTTTTTTTTTCGAAAACCACACGCGCTAAAGTTAAAATGCAAATTCAAGTATTCGCACCTCAAAGCCTGTGGGCTTTGTTAATGCTCTCGAATTGAAAGTTTGCTAAGAAAATTGCGTTGAGGGCAGAAGAACTACGCATACGAATCTTCTATTCTTGAAGGAAGTGTTTGGCTACGCAAACAGGTGTTTGGCCGTACGCGGTTCTGTTAAAGCCGGGGCTGATTGACACCGATATGGACAAGTGGGTAGCGTCGAAATGCGCTGGAAAATGAGCCGCTTGCTGACCTCAGTTCAAGTCAGTCCAGTCGTATCGGCGGTTGCGATGCGGCTCGAGGTATACGCGTACTTTGTATACAGCTTGGAAGTACTAGATGACTTCTCCTTTTGTTTTGCTTTGAATACGCTCGGATCGTACGGGCAGAGCAGCCGGGAGGCAGCAAGAAAGTAAAGACAAGGTAGAGACGAGTAGTATCCTTTTTAAACAGAAATACTGCGGCGCGAACGGAATGCGCCTGAGGGGAAGAGTATAGCATGCAGCCGAGAATGAAAATAATTCCTAATCGATGTTCCACCGCCGGCATTCTCCGCTCGGAGACATCGAGAAAAAGTCGACTGCCACTTTCGCTTTTTATGTGCGGAGTCCTGATTTTCTGTGCCGCTTCTTCGACAGCCCTTGCTCAGAGCGGTAAAGAGTATAAGACGATGGGTGCGGCAACCTGCGCCTCTTCTAACTGCCACGGTAGTGTGTCTCCGCGTAATTCAACGAACGTCATGCAGAACGAGTACACGACGTGGTATAAGCACGGGGCACACGCCCAGGCCTACAAGGTGCTGGCGAATGCTGACTCGAAAAGAATCGGTAAGCACCTGGGCATTGGCTCACCGCAGAGTGCGCCGCTCTGTCTTGAGTGTCACGCTACGTATGTTCCTGATAAATCAAAGCGCGGTCGCCGATATCGCCTGTCAGATGGGGTTGGTTGCGAATCCTGTCATGGTGCTGCGGAAGCCTATCTGGAGACACATACGGCAAAGACTGCAACCCACGCAGATAATGTTAAACGTGGATTGATCGACCTTGTTTCCCTGGAAACCCGAGCGAAGATTTGTCTCGATTGTCATCAGGGAACAGACGATCGTTTTGTCAATCACCGTCTTATAGGGGCAGGCCATCCGCGCCTCACGTATGAGCTCGATACTTACGGTATTCTTCAGCCAAACCACTGGGAAGTTGATAAGGACTATGTAAACAGAAAAGCAGCGTACAACCCTGCCCGTGCCTGGATGCTCGGTCAGCTGATGCGTTCAGCGGAGATGCTGGCGACTATTGCGTCTCCGAAGAGATCCAAGCAAGGCGCTCTTCCCGACCTGAGTCTGTTTTATTGTTACAACTGTCATCACAGTCTGAAAGAGGACCAGTGGAAAAGTCGTGGCTATGGGGGCAGACCCGGAGAGTTACACCTCAATGCATCCTCTATGCTCATGGTCGGTCTTGGCCTTGATGTTCTTAACCCAGCGCTTGCCGAGTCCTATAACGCTGGTTTGAAGAAGCTTCATTCATCATATGCCGCGGGAAGTGGCGTGGCCTCCGCCAAAAGTCTCAGGGGCGTGATTCTCAAGGAACTTGTTCCGGCAGTGAATTCAACTAGTTTCAAAAGCTCTGTGGCTACAGGTCTGCTCAAGAAAGTGGTGACATACGGAGCAAATACGCCATACCTTCCGTACGAAACTGCTGAGCAGGTTGCCATGGCGGTTTCGGCTCTGAGCTCTGCGACGTCGGGTAAGGGTACGCAGTATTCAACGCTCATCGATGGCATTTACGACGCCCTTGCTGATGAAGAGGCGTTCAATGCTTCTCGCTTTACCTCAGCGATGCAGAAAATGAAGGCTAAGTTATAAGGGACACGCTTCTAGCGAGTGGAGGCGATGTCAGCCTGGCCTGATCCCGGGGTGTGCGGGTATCCACTCCCCACTCTCGTAATACCCCACAGGAATATGTACTTGATGGGACGTGGGTGCCTGAGGAAGGAACTCCCGGTGCTGGCGTGGCGCCTGATGACAGCGCCCACTAATGTATCCAGCCAGGCCCCTATCTAAAATGTGCCCAGTAAATGTGTCCAGTATATGTCTTGGGCACACAATGCAATTGCCAGCGTGGTTTGTGGTGTTAGCGAACAATGACTGCGAGCACAGCTGCCTAAACGGCGAAGTCCGTACAGCCAATCTTTTAAGATTACATTTTCGCGTTCTGTCTGCAGGCCTAAAGCTTTTCAAGCTTACTTATTGCTGCCCGGACGTTTTTCAGCACGACGTCGCTTTCCTCGAGGTCAAGGCGAGCTCTCAGCTTAGTTAGCGCGACGGGGTCTCCGGCCTCCCCTATCGCCTTGGCCGCAAAGCCTCTGACGATCTCGTCCTCGTCGTCCAGACGAGCGATGATCATCGCGACGATGGATGCCTGTACCTCCTCTGGAAATGACGCCGGGTCGATAAAGGCGCGCAGAACCGCGACGCGAACGAGGAAGTTATCGTCGTCTCCCAGTTTGAGGGCCGCGAGCGAGAGATTCACATCTTTCTTCTTGGGCACTTCTTTAAGAACGAGGATCCTGGTATCCGTGTCATCCTTTTCCAGCAACTTCCTAAGTTGTGCTGCGGAGAGCGTCTGCAGGAGTTCCGGCGTTAGTTCGCCGGCCGGAATTTCCAGTCTGGTATTCTCCTCGGCTGGCGGACTTTCAGCATTTTCAGGGGATGCTTCTTTCGCATCACTTTTTTCTACAGCAGCCGTTTGTTCCGTGGCAGGAGGTGTGTCCGTAGTCGTTGAGGCTGCCTGCATGAAGTAGTAGCCGCCACCCGCTGCCGCGAGGAGCAACAGCCCTCCGCCCAGGAGCAAGAGCCCCTTACTGCCGCCGCTGTCTTTGGGAGCTTCTTCGCTTTTTGCGGAAGGCTTAGAAGATCCCGCCGCAGCTTTTTCCCTCATGTCCTGAAGAACCGGCTCCGGGAGGGCAAACGCAAACAGAGTTTCTTTAGAGAGCCTTCGATTCGAACTCGCGGACGTTGACTCCAGGTCTTCACCCTCGTCATTTGACTCTTCTGCCTGAGACGATGCCGTCTCTTCAGGTGTACTCACAGCCGCAGCGACACTCTCGTCTTCTATTGCGGGGAGTCCGGCTTTTGTCTCCTCGTCTTCGTCGTCTGCAGCTTCCTTAGAAGGACTGGCGTCGTCGCCCTCGGTGAAGGATATTTCACCAGTAACCTCGTCAACAATGACCCGACGACTGGTTACGATCGTCATGCTCGCAGACTCAAGTGGAGCGTTTTCCTGCTCCTCTTCAGGCGCTTGCTGATCGCCCTGCTTCGAGCTGTCTTCTGTATGACTGTCTTCTGTTTTGGCCACCGAGCAATCCTTATCGAATGATCTCTATTCCCAAAAATACGTACTAAAGAAGGTGTACAAAAGCGGATACTTTTACCCACTCACCCTATGGGGTGTGCTGAGAGCAAGGTAGATCAGGATGATCTTCGCATCACCTCGATTTCAGCGCTAGTTAGCCACATTCTCGAGGAAATACGCAAGTATTCTTACGGCGATTTTCCCGGCTCGCTCAGAGAGTGCACTCAACTGCGCGTATACTCATCTCAGTATGATTTGCCGGTTTTCGAAAAGTCTACCCTACGGATGGGTATATTCGAGCATCGAAGATGCGAGCAAGCAATATGCATACTGCTCTTGAGTTTGTGCTTTCCAGGGCGGGATTCCATACTACGAGCAGTATGTAATCTCCTTTCGCTCCCTTAGAACCGAAACTGCCCCGAGTCACCGTGCGGGGCTCTAAACTACCCTGATGAGTGGCTAAAGTGAACTTCCCTGCTTGAAAATCCGATGGTGCTTCGT
>JAUIMJ010000313.1 GCA_030433295.1 bacterium
CAAATAGGTACGGGGGCACCTACGCTGCTTTATCCAAATCACAGCCACAATACGGGCAGTAGCACACGTCCGGGTTTGCCTTCGTGGTCTGCTTACTTCCGTCTCGCCGTGGTTGCTGAAAATGGTAGAAAAGCGGCTTCTCGCACCCCGGACAGGGCAGACTCTTGTAAAGCTGCCGGAGCTGTCTGCTCGAGAAATAAATCAGTCCGGATAACACGAGAAGCGTAATTACTGTTGCGACGCCAGAGCGCAGATACGCGGTCGCTGCAATCATCACGATGAACAGCACTACTGAGAAGATCCCCAGATGCACTACTGCTTTTACCGATGAACTGAACTCCTGTGCGAGTTCAGACTTCTTGCTCTTTACTGCTTCGCTCAAGTATCACCTCTGACATGAAAAACCCTTTACTAGAGTATCATGCTCAGAAGCCCGAAATGCGAAAAAAAAGCATTAATGCCTGGCGATATCTGTATGATGCAGGCCGATTCAGATGATCTGACACAGAATTTCTTCATGTACTGCCAGGCAAAGGATTTCGCAATGACCATTGATCATTGCTGATCGCAGCAGCGACTTCGGTCCCAACGAGGGGCAGGCAAAACAGAACAACGCCAGGGAACAGTGATCTTTCCTAGGCAAACAATCCGGCAGGTATCTCGACCCCTGACTCTTGCAGAAACTCTACAAATGAAGGCGTGACGCCGCAGGAGACAAGCTCTTGTGTTCCCTCCTCAGTCTCAACGCTGGTGAAGACGCGAACAAGACCAAGCTCGCCGTGCTCATTCTTTGTTATCTCTGCGATAGAAGAAACGCGAGGGCCCTCAAGCGGGTTGTTCTCAAGCTGAACGATAAAATCCAGGGCGCTTGCTAAAAACTCACCGCTGCGTTGCGTGGAAGTATCATCAGACGAGCCGAGTTCCGCCAGCATTGCCTGAGCAAGCATCCACTCAGAAGACGCGGTGACAGAGGCATGAACGGGGAAAAGCCTCTGATTCATTACCTCGAGCAAGTCGGAATAACACTCTTTCGGCAGAGAACCGAGGGTAAGAAAATCCGGTCCGAGCTGAACACACATTTTCAGTGTCTCAGTCATCGAAGCCAGGGTACTCTCCCCACACTTTGCTTTTTTCGCCTGCAGCACGATGGTCGAGTGCTGAGGAGCTCTGCTCTGCTCATCAGTCTCAACACGAATTACGCAGGCCTCCTCCGGAAGCAAATCCTGGACGGCCAGTGCGAGATCACTGTCATCACAACCAATCGGAGAAGCGAATACGAGATTTGCACCACCTCCAAGCAAAAGTTGCAGGAACTGCCCGGCAGGACCCGAAACGATGCCGCGCTCAACGCATTCATCAAGCGTACGAGCCTGGGGAGCGCCCCGATACATCCGCCCGCTCATTCCTCGAACGGCGAAAGGGGGAAAGGCAAACATCATCACAGTACCATCCGAAAGACGCGCGTTGTAGGAAGGTACATCGGAGGGAATCTCAATACCTCTTGCCTGACAGGCGTGCACCAGGGCATCGCGAGCCTCTTCTTCAGTAGAGAAGCCGAAACTCAACTGTTCTCCTGATGTGGGCATAATACGAATGTCATCGTGCGCAAGAACGGCAAGACCCCCGAGAGAAGAATTCTCAAAAAAGTATGAAAAGGGGTCTGTGTTCTCATCAACCGGGGGAAGCTGAGTTTCAACGTCTTCGCTTTCGGAGGAGGCTTTTTCGTCCTCGGCAGCCTTTGCCTCTTCGGCTTTCTTAGCCGCAGCCGCCTTTTTAACTTCCTCTGCTCTTTTGGCTTCTTCAGCCTTTTTAGCTTCAGCGGCTTTTTTCTCTTCCTCGGCTTTCTTAGCCTCAGCAGCCTTTTTCTCCTCCTCAGCTTTTTGGGCCTCTTCGGCTTTCTTTGCTTCGGCAGCTTTCTTCTCTTCTTCTGCTTTTTTGGCTTCAGCGGCTTTCTTTTCTTCCTCCGCCTTTAGAGCCGCGGCTTTCGCCTCTTCCTCAGCTTTTGCCTTCTTCTCTGCTTCCTTCGCTTCTTGCTCAGCTTTCGCAGCTAACTCCTTATCAGCCTCGGGAAGCGACTCATCAGCAGTGTCATCCTCTGCCTCGACCGCAGTCGAAGTCTCGGAACTCTCAGCCGCTTCAGCCGCATTCGGAAGCAACTCATTCTCGGTATTTCTCGACTCATCTGCCTGATAGGTAGCACGAACAATAAAGCTACCGATTACGATTCGTTTTTTCTCCTCGACTTCGTAATCAGTTTCAGGGGTGAGCTGTTTGTTCTCGACATACGTTCCGTTCGAACTATTAAGATCACAGACCATCAACTTTGTTGAGCCGTCCGAATCCTCAACCTTGATGAAAATTTTTGCATGCTTTCCCGAGACATCCGACTCAGCCAGAACAATGTCGTTAGTCGGTGCACGACCGATAGCAATTTCCTGAGTCTCAAACGAAGTGTCCAAAAAAACTTCGTCCTTACCTTCTTTAACTCGCTCTACACAGACTTGAATCGGCATCGCTTAACTCACTTGTTCTCTTAAATCATCCAGAAGCCTGAACCCGGCTATCATTCGTCTTCCGGCACAGCATTACGTCGCCACAGCAGAAAACTGACCCCCGCTAACATGTATAAATTTGCTATCTCCGGCAACAGCCGGCCCTGCATTAAAAAGCGCCCTCTGCGAGAAGGACATAAAACGAAGTAAAAACTATGGAATCGACCTTAACTGATTGCCAACGTTCTACCTTATTTCAAGGGGAAATGAAATTTTCATGGGTAATTTTGTCGCAATATTGCAGGCGCAGGCAGCAGGAGAACTACTGCAGCAATGGGAATCCCCGGGCAAAGCGACATTATCTCTAAGAAACCCGGAGAATCCCGGATTTCCCGATATGATGTGGCGCTACGACTTAGAGCTGAGACGATTTGAGAACTCCTGAAGCACCATGACACCAAGCTCCGGCAGAGATGCGCCGCGCTCCAGGACCATTTGCTCCAATCCACTGCTATCCACCAGATCATCCATGGTGGGCTCGGCGTTCCAGAGTCGACGTCCCGGTTCACTCGGGGTTTGCGTGTCGAGCATCTTCATACTCCTGTACACCCGCTCCTCGGTGGAAATTGCACAACGGGCAAGAAAGCATCGTACCTCAACCCGCCTTGCGAGTTTGTTGAGACGTATGCGCTCTTCGGAGCGATTCATCGGCCATGCGATAACGACAGCGACTCCCTCTTCCAAACTTTCTCGTGCTGAAGTCAAAATCTTATCGAACAGGAGTTCCTCCGGTGCAGTATACCCGGGCAAAGAAAGCCGTACTGCTTTCGCATCTATCTTACGGGCGCCCGTCAAAGATACCAGGCTGTCTGCCAACTCATTACGCCCCCCTGCGGCGCTGCCGCCAACGACGAGAAGAAAGGGATCGCGAAGGCGCAAGAGGGCACGGAAGGCAATAGCCAGGCGTTTCGTAGCATCCTCGGCCTTCTCATGAAACGACTCTCTAAAAAGTGATTCGGCCTGTCGGATTGCCTCCGAAATCAAAAGAAAATGATAATACTCACGGTCGAAGGATTCATCTTCTGAACCTCCCTCATCGACATCTTCTGAATCAGCATTATCGCGTATTTCTAACAACTGAGAGAGATACGCGCTCTCAACCTCTCTTGCTAACTCCGAGGCATCACGAGCTTCAAGATCGACAACCAGAGAGGCGAGATCTGACAAGGCGTCGTTGCACAAATCGTGCAACTGGGGAACGTGTCGGTCAAATATCGAGACGCCACGCCCGCCCTCAATCAGCGGTTCCATAACAACGCAATCACTGCGCAATGAACCATGCCCGTCAAAGAAATTGCCTGATCGCCCTCGAGCGAGAATCGTTGACCTGTTCTGCAGCCAATAGGACTCGAGAAAATCACAAAGCTCCTGAAGCATGGCGCGAGAGAAGGGATCTAGAAACGAGCTGTAGACTGTTTTGAAGAATACGGGAGTCCCAACATAGCGCCGCTGAATAGCCTGCAGAACCGCTGCCTGCTCCTCGATAAAGCGCTTTTTACCGCTTCGCTCCCGCTTTCGATGAAAGACCGTTAAGGCGCGAGAGATTCGCGCGCCCTGTTCAATGGCGGACTCTATATCATTCTCGATCACGGACGAGAGGAAATACTCTTCGGGAATGCGCCGCATGACAATCGCAACTTCATCGGCAGCATCGGGAACCTGATCCGGGTTGAGATCCTTTCCCCGATATTCCGTTATCCAATGAGGCTCATCATCTATCCATCGAAGGACTCGCAATCCCAAATAAAGATCGGGAGCAAGCTCACGGTTGCGCAGAACCTCCTGGCAGGCGGTCTTCCAGCGCTCCTCAAAACTCGCCGGAGTTCCCCGCTGACTGACGGCGAACTCTTCTTTGATAAACTTGTAGGTAATGGTCGCGCCAAAGACGATCAATGATCGTTCGGTTTCTACGACTCTCTCTTTCTTGAATCCCTCCGGATAGAACCAGGAGAGTTCGAGCCACTCAGCAAGCGTCAGGCCACCTTCCCGTCGCAGAAGGTTCGGAGAGTCCTCCAGTAAAGCATGCCGCCTCACTGAGTTTGCCCCCTCTGAATTCGACCGTGATGAATTATTCGCTGCCATTAACCTCGGAATGAAAATTGAGACCGCCTGATTCCGCCCATGTCGCTTCCTCGTCGGCAGTCCAGGCCCCTACAAAAAACAGCAAAACCTAAGCGAAAAAGACCTCAGTAAACGGACTTGCTACCCAATCACAGTGGCCCCTTTCACAAGGACCCCAATCTAAGGACCCCAGGCAAGGAACTTTCCATGACTTGTGCTACCCTAAGGGGACTGCGCAACGCGTGAAACAAATCGCCAGACATCGAGGGCTCAAAGTTTGAT